>JAKQYE010000107.1:3948-5975 GCA_023356605.1 Trichodesmium sp. MAG_R02
ATACCTCTAAAATAATTGTTTGGTTTTCACAGACATTTCAGTAGATAATTTGTGTAGAAAATCTTTCCTTATATCTTTCAATTTGGCATGAAATTTAGCTATTTTCAGTCTAGCTTTTTCATATCCTTTAGAACCCTTAGTTTTTTTAGATAATCACTTAGCTAATTTTCGGTATTTCGAGCATTCATTTCTTTAGGGGTTTTGGTGCATCAATTTTTTTTTACCGTCTAGGGACTTTGCATAACAAAAACGCGTTTCATGTAGGGTAGCGAAACGTTCCTACAGTCGTAAAAGTTTTAATTCCAGGACTTACCCAAAGAAACCCGGTTTCTAGCGCCGGTCTTCTGCCAACATTTAGATAAAAAAGAATGAAGATGTTGGCTTTAGATGGCTCAACCTAGCCTACAATTTCAGAAAAAGGCTTTTTGTTAAGTTAGACAAATCCAAAGAATAGGCAAAGATTATCTATGTTAAACAGAATTAAAGAATTAGCAACTACCCTAGAACCTCGTCTGATTGAAATTCGTCGCCATATTCACTCCCACCCAGAATTAAGTGGCCAAGAACACCAAACCGCTGCCTATGTTGCAAGTGTATTATCTTCCTGCGATCTTCATGTACGGGAAGCTATTGGTAAAACTGGCATTGTGGGAGAACTTAAAGGTAGTAGTAATAATAATCAATGGCTGGCAATTCGTACCGATATGGATGCTTTGCCGATTACAGAATGTACTAATTTAGATTTTGCTTCTCGTAATATTGGAATTATGCACGGCTGTGGTCACGATATTCATACCACTGTAGGGTTAGGTACAGCAATGGTGTTATCTGAGTTGGGAGAACCCCTACCAGGAGATGTCCGTTTTCTGTTTCAACCAGCAGAGGAAATAGCTCAAGGTGCAAATTGGATGATTGAAGATGGGGCTCTCGAGGATGTAGAGGCAATTTTAGGGGTCCATGTTTACCCAACCATTCTCGCAGGTTCGGTGGGTATTCGCCATGGGGTACTAACCGCTGCTGCTGATGATTTGGAATTGACAATTATTGGAGCATCTGGTCATGGTGCCCGCCCTCATGAAGCTATAGATGCTATTTGGATTTCTTCTCAGGTAATTACTAATTTACAACAGGCTATTAGTAGAACTCATAATCCCTTAAGACCAGTAGTATTAACAATTGGTAAGATTAGTGGCGGTCGAGCACCAAATGTGATAGCAGATCGAGTCGAAATGTCGGGAACTGTGCGATCGCTTCATCCAGATACCCACAAAACTTTACCTGGCTGGATAGAAAATATTGTGGCCAATGTTTGTAATTCTTATGGTGCTAAGTATGAACTAAATTATCGACAGGGGGTACCATCTGTGCAAAACAACCCGGTGTTGACTCAATTAGTTGAGTCAGTAGCTTTAGAGGCTTGGGGTAGCGAGCGGGTAACCGTTCTACCAGAGCCTTCCCTTGGTGCGGAAGATTTTTCTATGTATCTTCAAAAAGTTCCTGGCATGATGTTTCGTCTAGGAGTTGGGTATAAAGATAAATATAATTATCCACTTCATCATCCCCAATTTGAGGCCAGTGAATCTTCTATTGTCACTTCTGTGGTGATTTTAGCTTATGCTGCCTATAAATATTGGCACAATCATACAAAGGTACTAATAACTGATAACTAAAATGAACTCAACTCATAGCAATTTTTATGATTCAAAAATACAGAGATTTTGGCTTAAAGGCAGAACTTTTGTATTCATCAAGTGAAAACCGCTATTAAATTTAATGGTAGTGGTAAACAAGTAATGTTTTTTTTAGTCTACCTTCTGACAATTAAAGGAATGTAGCAACTAATATCCTTATCTGTTTAGGACTACCAATTTAATATTGCAGAATGAGCTCTCTAACTATAAAAAGTTTGAAAAACTCGGTATCTAGAATTTTTGATATTATTCAACTATAAATTTCCAAGTTAAAGTGAAATTAAGCCAATTTCACCTTCGATACGAAATTCTTTTTGAGGATGTTGTTTTAAAAAA
>JAKQYE010000107.1:6075-20640 GCA_023356605.1 Trichodesmium sp. MAG_R02
TTGAAAAACTCGGTATCTAGAATTTTTGATATTATTCAACTATAAATTTCCAAGTTAAAGTGAAATTAAGCCAATTTCACCTTCGATACGAAATTCTTTTTGAGGATGTTGTTTTAAAAAAATCTTGACACCTTTTCGCACTTCTTGTCCCCAGTAATCTAAACCCATATCATGAAGAACTATTCCTCCTCCAGGTCTAATATAATTAGATAATAATATTAGGTCTTGTTCTACAGCTTCTTTTCGATGGTCTCCATCTAGAAATGCCAGATCGAATGGTCCATATTGTTGACAGATTTCTGGACCGATAATTTTCCTTTCTTCAGGTTTAATTCCATAATTCAGAACTTTATCTAAATCTTCTTTATTGGGAAAACAACAAGAAAAAAAACCTCGCTTTAGGGTAAATCTTGTAAAAATATTTAAGTGGAGCAAAACTCTTTCAACAAAATATAAATTAGTCTTTTGATTGTCAATTTAAAATTCTTTAACGCAGAGGATATTTTGAAGTTCTACAGGAAAGTCGGCGTCTATACAAATAATTTCAGTTTCTGCTAAACACAATCCTAATATGGCAGTAGATACTCCAACAAAAGTACCAAGTTCTAATATTTTTTTAGGTTGTTTGTGACGGCTTATATTAATTAATTTTTCTGCATCATCAAGTTTAACTGAGACATTTTCAATAAATTCTCTATCAAGTCCTTGTTCACTGAGAAAATATAGTGCTTTTTCTCTTGCTTCTTTGACAGTTATCATGTTTAAGTAACGGTTTTTGATTTGTAGGATATTAATGTGTTTTAGAGTATTATACAGGGGAATAATCTTTAAACATCAAAAATTAAATCTTGGGTAGTTGTGGTCCCGTATCGGATGAAATAGATGGGGTGTGACAATTTTTTCAGGATCTTTTTAGGGAAAAACTCAAGAATTAAGTCCCAGAGCCTGAAAAATACTTCCCATTACCTCAATCTCCACTTGACTCAAAAAGCATTACGGGAACAGAAAACTAAAGCAACACTTAACAGGACTTACGCACTAAGGGCTATATCTAGTATTGGTTAACGGCCGTTAACCCCTACAGATGGTGTATATTTTCAATTCTAGTGGGTAAGTCATGATCAGGACTTACGCAAATAAACCCGGTTAAGAAAATAAATTATTGTTTTTAACACATAAATATCCAGGAGAAACCGGGTTTGCGGAGTTTGCCTGCATAAGTCCTGATGATTTAAGAAGAAACGGTCTAGTATAATATTCTGGGTCTACCACAAATACCGTTAACTGTCAAACATGACATTGCCTATTTTAATCTGACTCAAGTAATTTGCTGCAGCTAACCCAGAAGCAAAAGCACTTTCAATATTATTCCCACCACACCAGTCCCCAGCACCTACTAATGGCAATGGCAATTTTGTAGTTAGACAAGAAACATCCAAAGGTTGACGACAGAAAGCATAACGCCATCGGTGAACTTGTAACCATTCTGGGTTATTAAACCACGGTAATAACTGTTGTGCTGTATGCTCTAACAATTTTTTGCCTAATGATTGTAAGTCCGAGGAGTTAAGGTAGGTAGTAGCAAACTTGGCACTACTTTGTATCACAAATATAGGTTGAGCAGGATGGAGTCTTTTACTGCTATCAAGACCTACCCAGTCGAGATCGTCATTATTGGGGAACACGATCGCCTGCCATTCTGGTAAATTTTCCTGTAATTCTGGAGAATATCCTGCTATCACAGTGATACAAGGATCGTATTCCACACAACCCAGATGGTGAAGAAATTCTGGTTGTATTTCAGCAACAGGTTTTTCCAAAATCATTAAAGCTTGAGGTGCAGGAATAGCTAGGACTACCGCTTTTGCTACTACTTCTGTTGGTTTTTCAGTGGCACCATCACTAGTAACTTCTAAACTCAGATTCCAATTTTTCTCTGCTATTGGTTCCATAGTTTGTACTCGCCGACTAAACCAAATATCTAAATCTTGCGCCATAAATTTGCCTACAGAGCTCATTCCCTGAGGTGCAATATAGCAATTTTTGGCCATAGGAACTATTGGTCCCTGAGGTTGAGTTAACTGATAAATCTTATCTGTCCAAAGTCGGAGCATTACCTCGGCATCAGGGCTATTTTTGGGAATTTTAAGATTATTAATTAATTGTTGCAAAAATTCATCTGTGGGCTCGAGGTAACGTACTCCATGATCGGCGCGACTTCCTGAGACCCGGCGAGTTGCCATGCGACCCCCCACTCCTCTAGATTTTTCTACTACCACTACTGAATAACCAGCTTGCTGTAGTTCTTGGGCGCAGACTAAACCAGCTATACCTGCACCTATAACGGCAATATCAAATTTTTCTGACCTATTCATATATTTTTAAGATTAGAATAAAGATTCTATGTTGAATTTATCCATCTTTTTACTTTAATTTGGTGATTGACCGAGTTAAAATCAATTCAAGTATAATCATAGTGCTTTGTGGCGGTGGAGGAAATGATAAATTGGATGAACTAACAGCCGGACTGGAATTGGCAACAGAAGAGGAGTTACAACAGTTAACAGGACTTTTGTTTGGGCGAGGAATCAATCCTTTGGATTATTTTCAGACTCCTCTGGCAATAGATGTGCAAAGTCGCGATCGCGATGCTTGGTTAGATGCCCTGGACCAGAGGTTTCGTTATCTGGCAGCGGATGGTATGACAGTATTACGGGGACAGACCCAGAAGGTGACTTATCGGCAAGCTTTAATTAAGGTATGTGCTTATCTCAAGATTTCCTATTCTCAAAGACTTTCTACTACAGATTTAGAAGCAGAGGTATTTCTCTATGTTTTAGGCCGAACCTGGAAACGTCTGCCTAGATCGGAACGGAATGTCTTAAGCCAAAATATACGAGATTCCCTGGCTAAGTATAATTTTCCTCAGCCTCTACCAGTATCAATACAAAATAATCCCCTAAGTTTATTGTTTAAAGGTAGTATGGCTTTTGCGGTAAGTTCGGTATTGAAACCAATATTACTGAAGCAGTTGGCTCGTCAATTCGCTATTCATTTTGCTAAATATCAGATGGCAAAAGCAGCATTAGTCAGGGGGGGGACTACGGTAGCAACTCAGTTTCAGAGTCATGTGATTATGCAAATGGCTAATCGAGGGATGGCTATTAGTACGGCTCGTTATGGGGCAGTACGGACAGCTTTAGGATTTTTGGGTCCGATGTTGTGGACTTGGTTTTTGGCAGATTTGGGTTGGAGAGCGATCGCTACAAATTATGGTCGCGTGATTCCGGCTGTGTTTATTCTGGCCCAAACTCGGTTATTGAATTAGGGGTGGTGGTGTATGATTGGCGATTTATAAAAAAAAGTTAAAGTACTATGGCAATTTTTTGAAATCATGATACAAGTCTGTAAAGCTCGGTACTTATAGCTTCGGAGTTGATTGAGACAAATGAGGCGATGGCTTTCTGGGAGATGAAATAGCGATCGCCTCTGTGTAGTAAATATTTTAGTCCTATTAAGTTGGTGGTGAGTTTGGTTAGAAACTGATGGGTTGTTGGTGTGGGCATGGCTTTTCTCATATCTTTAGAGATAAAAGGGCGATCGCTTTTGGCTATTATGATAGCAACAGGACTTACCCAGGCAAACTGAGAAACCCGGTTTCTCGTAGATATTTATGTGTTAAAAACAATGATTTACTGTCAAAACCTGGTTTCTTTGCATAAGTCCTGTTTATAATAGACTAGGACTTACGTATTGCTTCTATATATAGTGTATTTTTGATAATCCTGATCCGATATTTACACTACAATTAGTGTCTTTGCATAAATCCTGATAGACATTACTATCATAGTGTTATAATACCAAAAAACGGAGAAAAAGAAGAAAATGGTTAGTAAATCAAAATTAAGTGAAGCTGGCTATAGGAGACAGATAAACGCAATTGAAAAGTATAAATTTCAGAAGTATTATCCGGAAAAAGGAATATTAAATAAAAATACAAACATTTTTGTAGATGAGAATACTTTTGACAAACTCAAAGAAATACCAGAATGGCGGGAGAAGATACGACAATTTATATTTGACTTGGTGAGTTAGTAACTTGTTGGCTCTGCAAGGTTATCACTACCAGGACTTACGCAGGCAAACTGAGAAACCCGGTTTCTCGTAGATATTTATGTTAGGACTTACGCAACGGCACTATGTATAGTGGCAATATCTTGAAAATAATAATTTTTGCACCATATATAGCGGTACTGCGTAAGTCCTGTATGTGTTAAAAACAATGATTTACTGTCAAAACCGGGTTTCTTTGCGTAAGTCCTGGCTACATCTTGAAGTACGCTTTTGGTTAACTCAGGACTTACCCACACCTGATAGATAAGACCCTATCTGCAGAAGGTGAATGCCATTCGCCCCTACCATGGTGTTTGGTGCTTAATTCCTGTAAGTATTACTATTCCCTATCATGTTACCAACACTATTAAAAATAGAACCATAAGGACACATCAAACAATGGATAATGATTTGAATATTAAGGTTGTACCTGTAGAATTAGAGAATGGCAATGTAGTAAGAGTTGAAGCTACTGTTCTTAATGAATCAGGAGGCGTTCTTGATCAAGAAATTGAATCAGATGTGGCAGCTAATATCAGGCCACTCAAAGAAGTAACTGATACAGTTAAGGAAATTGCTGCAACTGTCAAAGCTTCTATAGATCAAGTCAAACCAACAAAAGCTTCTGTTGAATTTGGTTTGGAATTTGGTTATGAGTCAGGAAAGCTTACAGCTATGATTGTGAAAGGGACAGGAAAAGCAAATCTAAAAATTACTCTACATTGGGAAGACATTTCAAAATGAGGAATGATATACATACCAAACTCAAATCCTTGTACGATTTATTGCGTGATTGCACAGTACGAATGAAAACCTCTGAGACTCTTGGTACAGGTTTTTGGGTGACTCCTGGACATATTCTTACCTGCCTCCATGTTATTGGGAACAGTGGCCATGATAGTATGGAAATTGTCTGGAAGCAAAATATTTATCACTCTACAAATATTAATCTTTTTAAAGATGCTGACCTTGCTTTACTCAAGGTTGATATGGAATATCATCCTTGTGTGTTTTTGGATGAAGAGGCTTTACCAGGAGATGAATTCTATAGCTATGGTTATCCAGACCAAAATCGAGATGGGGCTTCAATTACAATGATTTGTGAAGGGCCTACAGATAATGGCAGATTGTTGACAGTTAAGGATGAGAATGTTAGGCCGGGATTTAGTGGTGCTCCTTTGTTTAATCAGAGAACATTGATGGTTTCTGGTGTTCTCAAGAGTGAACGTAAGTTTCCTGTTAATGGTAATGTGCTACGGGCTTTGGGTGGACAAGCTATTCCTACTGGGAGAATTTTTGATCAGTGGCCTGATTTAAAAATATCTAATCGGCAGTTCCATCAACAGTATCAGAATTGGATAAAAGAACTTGAAGCAACCCAACAGCAACAACAAAATTCAGCACAATATTCTATTAATGGTTCTTCTGATAATCCGAGAATTCAATCTTTAGAAAATCAGAAACAAAGAATAGAGTCTCAGATAGCAGAACTAGAAAAACTCGGTAATCTCTGTAATCAAGATATAAAGGCAGAAACTAATTTGGCTAAAAGAACTCAGCTTAATACACAAATGGATATCTATTCGACAGAAATTAATGAACTATATGACAAGGTTCAGCAAATTACTGCTCAAATTAATAAATTTAAAAGTACCTAATTTATACAAATAATTAAAAAGTTATTGAAATGTCATCTAGTCAGAAATTAAAAAGTTTAGAAAATCATAAACAAGGAATAGATTCTATAATAGCAGACCTAGAAAAACGAAAGAATCAATGTAATGTTGTTAGGTGTTAGGTGTTAGGTTTTAGGTTTTAGGTTTTAGGTTTTATAGGTGTTAGGTGTTAGGTGTTAGGTGTTAGGTTTTAGGTGTTAGGTTTTAGGTTTTATAGGTGTTAGGTGTTAGGTTTCAAGATATAATAGCTAAAACTAATTCAGCTAACAGAACTCAGCTTTATACACAAATAGATGACTATTTCACAGAACTTGATTAACTATATGATAAGCTTGATAAAATTAACAAACAAATTGAAGCTCTAAAGTTAGATAATCAAAGTTTGAGTTTAATCGAAATGTCATTAGGTGTTAGGTGTTAGGTGTTAGGTTTTAGGTTTTAGGTTTTAAGTGTTAGGTTTTATAGGTGTTAGGTGTTAGGTTTCAAGATATAATAGCTAAAACTAATTCAGCTAACAGAACTCAGCTTTATACACAAATAGATGACTATTTCACAGAACTTGATTAACTATATGATAAGCTTGATAAAATTAACAAACAAATTGAAGCTCTAAAGTTAGATAATCAAAGTTTGAGTTTAATCAAAACGTCATATAGTCAGAGATTAAAAAGTTGAGAAAATTATCAACAAATAATAGATTTTCAAATAGCGGACATAGAAAAACGAATGAATCAATATAATCAAGATATAAGGGCAGACACTAATTGCTCCAAAAGAACTCAGCTTAATAAACAAATGGACATCTATTCGACATAAATTAATGAACTATATGATAAGCTTGATAAAATTAACAAACAAATTGAAGCTCTAAAGTTAGATAATCAAAGTTTGAGTTGAATCGAAACGTCATATAGTCAGAGATTAAAAAGTTGAGAAAATTATCAACAAATACTAGATTTTTAAATAGCGGACATAGAAAAACGAATGAATCAATATAATCAAGATATAAGGGCAGAAACTAATTGGGCCAAAATAACTCAGCTTAATAAACAAATGGACATCTATTCGACATAAATTAATGAACTATATGATAAGCTTGATAAAATTAACAAATAAATTGAAAATCTCAAGTTAGATAATCAAAGTTTGAGTTTAATCAAAACGTCATATAGTCAGAGATTAAAAAGTTGAGAAAATTATCAACAAATAATAGATTTTCAAATAGCGGGCATAGAAAAACGAATGAATCAATATAATGAAGATATAAGGGCAGAAACTAATTGGGCCAAAAGAATACAGCTTAATAAACAAATGGATATCTATTCGACATAAATTAATGAACTATATGATAAGCTTGATAAAATTAACAAACAAATTGAAGCTCTAAAGGAAGCTCTAAAGTTAGATAATCAAAGTTTGAGTTTAATCGAAATGTCATATAGTCAGAGATTAAAAAGTTGAGAAAATTATCAACAAATAATAGATTTTCAAATAGCGGATATAGAAAAACGAATGAATCAATATAATCAAGATATAAGGGCAGAAACTAATTGGGCTAAAAGAACTCAGCTTAATAAACAAATGGATATCTATTCGACAGAGATTAATGAACTATATGATAAGGTTCAGCAAATTACTGCTCAAATTAATAAATTTAAAAGTACCTAATTTATACAAATAATTAAAAAGTTATTGAAATGTCATCTAGTCAGAAATTAGAAGGTTTAGAAAATCAGAAACAAAGAATAGAGTCTCAAATAGCAGGACTAGAAAAACTAAGCAATCAATGTAATCAAGATATAATAGCTGAAACTAATTCAGCTAGAAGGACTCAACTTAATCTACAAATAGATAACTATTCGATAGAACTTAAGGAACTATATAATAGGCTTGATAAAATTGAAAAAAACATTGAAAAGCTCAAGTTAGGAGATGAAAGTTTGCCCCCAAGCGATCATTTAGACAATCCTAAAAATCAGCAAGTATTAAAATTTGATGAATGTTTGTGTGATATCGATTTTGAAAGAGCTTTAGAAACTTTTCAACAAGCTTTAGACATTGAAAATATACAATCTCAGTTTAATCAAAATGGAGTTTTTGCCTTATTTTTTCTGGAAGAAAGTTCAAGCAGACGAGGGGATTTATGTTTAAAAATACTGCAGAATAAATTAAAACCAAAAACCTATTATAGAAACCATTTTCGTCACTGTCGCATAACATATACTTTTGGGAATCAAGAAACAGTAACTCAACAAATAGGTGCTTTTTTTGAAGTTAAAAAAGAAGAAGTAACTTTAGAGTTAGTTCTTCAAAAGATTAGTGATTCTTTACAAAGGAATTCAGTTTTATTTATAGAAATTGATTGTAATATCGATCATGCAACTGATGTTGACCCATTAATCCCTTGGTTCATTAATAACTTTTGGAAACCCTTACGTAATAAAGTTCAAGAGTTTACTGGAAAGACAAAATACAGTGGAATTAAAGTTATTGCTGTTATTAGTTGTAATTTGAAAATTAAGGAAAGATTTTTAACAGAAGGTTTATCATGTTATCATAATAATAATTGTTCTAGTTTTGAATGGGATAAGTTAGTAAAAATTCCTTTAGAAAACTGGACAATAGATGAGATTCAAAAATGGCTATCTGAAAATATTAATCCTAGTTTAACAGATGACATTATTGAAAAAAAAGCCTATAGACTATTTAACGAAAGTTTAAATGGAGTTCCTAGACTTGTTTGTGATGCATTGCAGCAACAATGGCAAACTTTAACTAATTGACTTATCTTATATTAATCAATTGTGAATATGACTTACCATTTTGAAAATAACCCTAAAAACCGTCCTTCTAAACCTCATTCTGATTCACCTAAAAAAGTTGAACCCTATATTGCGCCGGATGAGTTAATAGATGCAGTAAATTTAGCTATTTTTCTACGCCGTCCTCTGTTACTAGAAGGAGAAGCCGGTTGTGGTAAAACTCGATTACCATTGGCAGTTGCTTATGAATTAGGATTACCTTTCTATCGTTGGAATATTCGCTCAACTGCTAAAGCACAAGAAGGTTTATATGAATATGATGCTATTCTCAGACTCCATGATGTTCAAACTCAAAAATTAGAAACAGACGAAAATAAAAATCCTAGAAATCCTAGTAATCCTGAAGATTATCGAACTTTTGGCGCCATTGGTAATGCTTTTCGTTCTAAAGATTGTCCGGCGGTAGTTTTAATTGATGAAATAGATAAGGCTGATGTAGATTTTCCTAATGATTTACTAACAGTTTTAGATGAACCTTGGGAGTTTAAAATTAGAGAAACTGGTGAAACAATTTCTGCTGAAACTGATTGTCAGCCTATTGTAATTATTACTAGTAATAAAGAAAAAGGAAATTTACCTGCTCCTTTTCTACGTCGTTGTATTTACTATTATCTTAAATTTCCAGATCAGCCTGAGCAACTTCAAAAAATTGTTGATATTCACTATCAATATAAACAAGACTCAGAAATCCTTGAAAAAATTAATAACCCACATAATGAATTAGTACAACAAGTCGCTAAACTATTTATTGAAATTAGAAAAAACAAAGATTTGTTTAAAATTCCAGGCACAAGTGAATTTTTAGATTGGTTATATGCACTTTGCAGTTGTCAGACAAAACAAAATCCCCAGCTTCCTTATCCTATTGATATGTTAAAAGAAGGAGAATCAATTCCTTATCGAGAGTTGATTTTTAAAATTCGTCAAGATTGGCAAAAAAATACTACTTTTCCTCAACTTGGTGATTGATAATTTTTCTAAACTTTGAACTTATTTTCTTGATTTGATTACAAAACTTTAAACCACTCATGTTTGAACCTAATTCTTATTTGACAACTCTTTTTTATCGTTTGCGTGCAGTCAGTTTTAATTTGAGTATGAGAGAATATTTTTCAGCAAAAGATGCAATCAAAGGAGGTTGGGGAACTAAAAATAAGGAAGACTTTAAAAAACTCCTACGGTTACTATGGTGTAACTCCGGGGAGCAACAAGAGCGTTTGGCTCTAATATTTGATCGGATTTTTCTTGAATCAGAAAAAACTCAGGAAACAATACCAAATCCCTCTACACAAACTCAAAAAACTCCAAATGATGACCAATTTGACTCTGATGCATCAACTTCTATTTCTCCTCCGACAATAGTTGACTCTTCTTCAACAGAAATAACTAAACCAACTACTGAAGAGTTATCTCCATTACCCATTACTAATCCTCTGCCAATACGAGAATATGAAGATGATACCGAATTTTATACTTATTATCCCATTTCTCGCCGTTTTATGGTTTATAGTTGGCGATATTTGCGTCGCCCTATTGCTGACGGAGTTAGAGATGTTTTGGATATAAAAATGACTGTAGAAGAAGCTACAAAACAGGGTTTTTTTTTGAAACCTGTCTACCGTCGGCGAGAAAAAAATCATGCTCATTTACTAATTTTGGTAGATCGGGAGGGTTCCATGACTCCTTTTCATCATTTTAGTCGAGATTTAGTAGAAACAGCTCAATATGAAAGTTCTATAGAAAGAGTAGATGTTGCTTATTTTCATAATTTGCCGGCAGAATACATTTATCAAGATCGTTTTTTGACTGATAAAATTTCTTTCGAAACTCTTTTAAATAAATGTGATGGTGAAACTAGAGTTTTAATCGTCAGTGATGGGGGTGCTGCTAGGGGATATCGTCACCGAGAAAGAGTTTCGGCCACAACTCAGGTAATCTGGGAAATTCAACAGCATACTAATTTGGTAGCATGGCTCAACCCTGTTCCCAAAAAGCGTTGGAGTAATACTACTGCTAGTATTGTTTCTCATTTAGTCCCTATGTTTCCTATGGATCAAGAGGGTTTAAAACAATCTATTATAACGTTGCAAAGATAGTATAGAAATGACTGATATCACAGATGAAATTATAGCCCAGAATAAGGTGGAGCGATTTGTGAGTCGCTTTGAGAATTCCTATTACTTGTTGGCTTGTCATGTGGCTTTACCTTTAGTATTGACTCCAGAGTTGGTTAACTATCTTAGAATTGAGTTTCTTAGAGGTGAAAAAGTTCCTTGGATTGCGGAAGCTGATTTATTGTTATCTGATTTGTGTCGTCCAGCTGGTTATGAGCTTTATGTAATGGATCAGGGAGTGAGAGCTTATTTATTGAAAAAATTAGCACAAGACCCAAGGTTTGGGCAGAAAAGAATTAAAGAAATAGCTAGTTTATTGCTGAGTTATGTTAAATATTTAGAGAAGACTAATACTTTTCTGGGGGTGAAGGAGTTAGAAACTCAGAAATGGGGTGCAATGTTATATTTAGATACGGAGGAAACTGTCAGAAAAATAGCTCTCGCTATTTCTGAATGTGTACATCCAGCAGAATTAGCTCGTTTACTCAAAATCACCCAAGATTTTAAAGAAGAAATAGCTTCATCAGGGCAGTTTCAGGATTTTTTAGATTATGCTCAACTTTGTAATGACTTGCTTAGAGAACCTGAAAAAGTGAAAGGTGAACAAATCAAGGATTCATATCAGGTAGGAGAACTTGAATTAATTATACCAAGAGGTATTAGTCTCTCAAAAGTGGATTCTGTTGATTTTGAATCATTTTCAAAACCTGGAAGGAATTACGCGATCGCTATGGGCATTAACAGATATAACCATCTACCATCCCTGGAATACGCGGTTAGAGATGCAGAGGTAATGAAACATTGGTTTGAGCAGCAAAACTTTAGCAAAGTAGACATATTTAGGGACAGGACTTCAGTAAGACTCAAGAAATTTTTGGCAGAGGAGTTTGAGAAACCTTTCCTTTCCCCAGAGGATAATTTGTGGTTTTCCTTTAGTGGTCACAGTTATTTAAGGGAAGGTGTAGAGTATCTGATGTTGGTAGATAGTAAAACTGAGGAAATCACAGAAACAGCCATTCCTGTTAATGCTCTTGTAGAACGACTACTTTCTTCAGGTGCAGGAAAAGTAATTTTGTTCTTGGATACTGACAAAATTTCTGCTGAAAGTTCCCTCACTTCTAGCTCTCTTTTTCCCATTAAAGGTGAGCAAGGACTGATTGTTGTTTCTAATGCTAATGGGCGTTATGAAATAGATCAATTTCAACAGGGAGTTTTTACTCATGCTTTACACGGAGCTCTTTCGTCAACCCAAGGAAACTTGAGTATTAATCAACTTGAGAAGTTTTTGGGCGATCGCCTCCCGGAACTTAGGGAACAAAATAATGAAGAGACGGAAATCCCACAAAAATTGATTTCTCTGTCTAATAGTAACCTGGGAGAATGGGTTCCGTTTCCTTCAGACTTTGAAGTTTGTCAGCACACAACACCAACAGTTAACGGACGAGGAGAAATTATTAAGGAAGATACTAAGCTGACCCGATACTTTACCAAAACCCTTTCAGATAACGTTAGCCTAGAGATGGTAGCTATTCCTGGGGGTACTTTTACTATGGGTTCTCCTGAGGGTGAACAAGGTAGACTAAATAGTGAAGGCCCTCAACATGATGTGACTGTCCCTTCGTTCTTTATGGGTAAATATCTAGTTACTCAAGGACAGTGGAGAGCGATCGCTTCTCAGACAGACTTAAAAGTAGAATTAGACCTAGACCTAGAACCATCTAGTTTTAAAGAACCATACAAAGGTAAAGATAGATGGCAAAGACCAGTTGAGCAGGTGAGTTGGCACGAAGCAGTAGAATTTTGTCAAAGACTATCAAAACTAACAGAAAGGAATTATAGACTGCCCAGTGAAGCAGAATGGGAATATGCTTGTCGCGCAGGAACTACTACACCTTTCTACTTTGGAGAAACTATAACACCTGAGCTAGTTAACTATGATGGCAACTATACTTACGGTGATGGGCAAAAAGGAGAATATAGAAAACAAACAACTCCTGTAGGTGAATTTCCTCCTAACGCTTTTGGTCTATATGATATGCATGGAAACCTGTGGGAATGGTGTGCTGATGATAGCCATGATGACTATGTAGGAGCTCCTACAGATGGAAGCGCTTGGGTTGACAGTAGCACAGAAGATCCTACTGAAAGTTATACCCGTCTGCGGGGCGGTTCTTGGGCCATCTTTCCTATTTATTGCCGCTCTGCGATTCGCAACTACTGTAATAGGCGCGACGTCCACAACCTCAGTACTGGTTTTCGTGTTGTCTGCGATGGCGGGAGAACTCTTTAACCCTTTTTTCTTTTCCCCTTTTGCCCTTTACCCTGTGTTCATTTTTTCTTTTTTGTTTCCGCCTGACGGCGGATCGATTTTTTTTGAGAAATTCTCTAAATGGCCACAAAATTAATGGGCGGAATAGATATAGTTGTTTTGATTTAGATTGAGACAAATATTTTTTGCCATAACTAAGTTTCAGCAGAAAAAGTTTTCCATCTCTTTTTCAAATGACTATAATAGATGACTTACTTGGGGGTTAGTCCTGACTGTGAGGCGGAATGGCAGAATGCCCCTACATATGGGGTAATTAACTGTTGAACTAAAAATGTAGAAAGTTGTTGTTATTTGCATAAAAGTGGTACAGGATGTAGAGTTGGTCTAAAAAAAGTGGAATAAGGCGATGGATGAAAACTCAATCAAGGTAGTCCGAACTTGTAGCAAGATTAAGTGTCTTTGATGGCATCATCAAAGGGTTTGTAACTGTTGGCTAAAATCTGAGATTATCTCTTAAAATCTGGAATTATCTATTTTCTGATACATCGTAGGTTTTTAAGAACGGTAAATTATATGGAAAACGGAGCAGTCAGCGACGTCAAAATCACATCAAGTCTCTCACCAAACGGCAAGTTCAATGAAAGTTGTTGACAGACATATTATTAACCGAACACATACAGCAGTTTTCATGTTGGTAGACCACAGTAGGGACGTTGCATGCAATGTCCCTACAAGGTTTTGGTTATGATGATGTAGTTAATCAATTTGAAAAGCGCTATAACTTTTGGCGGGTGTGGGATGAGTTAGCCTGAAAGGTCGAAAAACTTGTACAACTTAGCTAACTCAGGACTTACGCAGTGTCGCCATATATAGTGCATTTTTGACAATAAATTCAGATATTTACACTACAAGTAGTGCCTTTACGTAAGTCCTGTAACTATTATTGTCGTCAACATTTTTTCAACTGCTCAAAAACTCTAGATTTAACCAAGCTATAGTTATTTTAAATAAAAATAATACATTATTTTGTATAATAATTACGAATAATTTCCAATTTCATGTCGGTCGACCACAGTAGGGACGCCCTTATGCAACGTCCCTACAAGGTTTTGGTTATGGCGATGTAGTTCATCAATAGGACTTACGCGAAGAAACCAGGTTTTGACAGTAAATCATTGTTTTTAACACATAAATATCTACCAGAAACAGGGTTTCTCAGTTTGCCTGCATAAGTCCTGATTGAAAACTAAAAAGCGATCGCTTTCTGGGAGATAAAATAGCGATCGGCTTTTTGTAGTCAAGACTTTAGTCTTACAGCAGTTTTCATGTTAGTAGACCAAAGTTTTGATTATGGCGATGTAGTTCATCAATTTGAAAAGCGCTGTAACTATTTGCCTTGTGCCTTATCTGCCAGAAATCTGCTGTAAAAAAGCGATCGCTCCTTAAAGACAATTAGTTTTAGCAGGGGCGAGCTGGAGTAACTAGAGCTTGCTAATTATAGTTAATTTTAAATAATAATAAGACATTATTTGGCACAATAATTACGAATAATTTTATCAAAAAATATATTG
>JAKQYE010000108.1:0-12007 GCA_023356605.1 Trichodesmium sp. MAG_R02
GGTTATTTGACTTGAAAAACTAAGGTTTTTTGCATAAAATAGTTAGGCGATCGCACGTGACGAAGCGTGAAGTTCGGATCAATTGTCATGCGCTATATATAGTGTCTTTGCGTAAGTCCTGTTGATTTTAATTTGTGATTAATAACCCTTTTTTATCATATTTTTAACTATTTCTAAAACTTTTTAAATGAATAAATAATTAACTCAGATGATGGATAAGAGTGAATTGGCGATCGCTACCTCCCAAACTCAAAATCCCATTCCTTTTTTAATTGAATTATTATTCAACTTATTGTCTAAAATGATTACTGTATCTACCATTAAGCTTACAAGTCAGGCCGTGAGCTGTAATCCACTTACATATTGATAATTATTAGCAATAATAGAGACTGTAATCCACCTTCGACCTTAAAAATACCCTTGTGGTATCTTTGTGGTGCGGAATATGGGATAGAATTAATTTGTTTAATTTGTTGGCTCAAATTCTAATGTAATAAGGTCACAAAAAGTATCGGCTTTTCAGTGGCTAATAAAAATAATTCTTGATATCTAACAGTCTGGCCAAAATCAATGGATTTGGTAGTTAAGATGTTATCAATTCCTTAATTTTTCAACCTAACATCTAACACCTGATACCTGATACCTGATACCTGATACCTGATACCTGATACCTGATATCTGACACCTGATACCTGATGCTTGACACCTAAAATCAATAACTAATTCTATTTTTGCGTAACATCAGCTTAATAATAAAAAACTTACACTTTATAGCTTTGGTTAATATTCACATAAGCCTTGGGCAGCAAATTAAACTTCAATCATATATTTGCTGTAATAAATCATAAAATGGCTGCCAATTATCCTCTAGTGTAATTGCTTCCCATACTGACTCAATTACAGATCTAATTAAACTTTGCTGCGGATTATATTGTTGTAACCTTTCCGCCATTTCTTTTAATTCATTATCAGAATAAGTCTGTAAAAGATGATAATAAAATTCTCGCCACGGTTCAATTAATTTTTGCTGTTCAAAATTAGCAAAAATCTGACTAATATCATCACGCCATTGGGGAGAAAATTCTTGTCTCAATTCCACAAAAAAATCCTGGTATCCAACCTGAGAATCTTTCAGCATTTTTAGAGTTAGCTGAAGTAACTTTTCTGCCTCCGCTTCACCTAACTTTTCAAACCCTAATCTCCTCATCATTAATTGCCGATATTCATATAGATAAAAATCATCAAATTTATCTAAAGCTGACCTCATATTTTTAGGGTCAATAACCCCAGATAATGCTTCCTGAAGTAAGTGTAAATTTGACTTACAAACTAACGGTTGATGACTATAACGATAAAGACCAGAATAATCAAAATAAGCTGCTGTGAATTGAGGATTATATGTCGGAATAAAAGAGTATGGACCATAATCAAAACTTTCTCCAGTAATTGACATATTATCTGTATTTAATACACCATGACAAAATCCAGCAGCCATCCATTGAGCAACTAATTTTGCGATTCTTTCTACTAATTCCAAGTAGAATAAAAAATAACGATTCCGGAACGGATCCTTTTGGGAAATGCTCTCTTCCTTCAGAGTAGAATAATAACAATCAATTACATGATCTAATAGCTGTTTCGTTAAATCGGGACGCTTAAAAAAATGTAGCCTTTCAAAAGTACCAAACCGGATATGAGAACGACTAAAACGTACCATCACCGATGAGCGAGTAGGAGAAGGTTCATCCCCACGCCATAACCCTTCCCCAGTTTCAATCAAACTCAGACACCGGGAAGTACGAACTCCATGACGATGTAACATTTCAGCAGCCAAAACCTCACGGACCCCTCCTTTGAGAGTAAGTCTACCATCGGCACTGCGAGAATAAGGCGTTCTACCAGAACCCTTAGTACCAAAATCATATAATTCACCATCTATCCCACGCACTTGACCATAAAGAAAACCCCTACCATCTCCTAAGTAAGGGTTATATTCACCAAATTGATAACCGTGATAACGTAGGGCCAAAAAAGGCCCTACACAATGAAACTTACCAAAAGCCTCAATAAAATGCTCATCCTTAACATCTTGAGAATTTAGGCCTATTTTAGGGAGTAATTTATCATTACGAAATCGCAAAATATGTTGGGGAAACTCAGCAGCAAGTACCTCATCATAATAGTTACCACCTAAAGCTTGAATTGCAGGTTCATATTTGAGAGAAAGTAAAGGATTAGACATAATTTTAGAACTAAAAAATTAAAGGTTAAAAGTTAAAATTTAAAAAAGGAAGTCAAATATGGAAGAACACAATATTTTTAAGAAATTTAACCTCCATTTATTCAATACTCTGCCATGATATCAGTCTTAGGAATTAAAGCCAAACAGGACTTACATAAAACATCAAATTATACACCATCTATAGGGGCTCTCCAATTCAAGAGCTCCGCAAGATGAAATGCTCCACTATATATATATATTAGTTCTGGGTAAGTCTTAAAGGAAAATAAATTTTTATTATTCCTTCTTTCTTGTTCAGAACTTTTTCGCCGTTTGAGTAATGGGGTCAAATTCAAACCTTTCAGAAGATTGTGTTTCACCATAGAGATTAAAAGTAAATGTAGGTTCATCTCCAACTACTTCTACACTATGAATAGCATCAGAAGTCAAACTAATTAAATCTCCAGATTGTAATATTTTCTCTCCAACCCGTTCAATTTTATATTTATTTTTCGGGTCAGAGCTACGTTTCCAAAAAGTATTTTTTTCTTGACCCTTTAATATAGCAATGACTCCCCAAGTACCATGATTATGAATTGTTGAAATTACTCCTGGCATAAACTTTACTGTTTGTACTGTCAGAGGAAATCCCAACTCATCATACAATAAAGTAACAGATGTTCCTGTTTGTTCACAAGGTTCTGGCTCTTGAGTTTGGAGCCAGTATGAATTAGTAATAAACTGTCGAACTAACAGTCGAATTTTTGGTAAACAATTAGCTTCATCTATACTATCTTTTAAGGTATCTTCAAGTTCTGTTAAAAATCGATATAACCGATAATTTTCTCTTAACAACTTCCATTCATTTACAGTTTCACAAGGTTTACATTGACCGTCTCCAGCCAAAAACCAATCTCGATGTTTCATGTTTATTTCTCCTAGCCAAATCACTATAAATACTAATTTATTATATAGCAATAGTTACTATTAAAATAATAAGGAAAACATAAAAGTTTGGTAGTTCTGCTTCCCTAATCATAGATAGGTATCAACAACACCTAGTAAAGGAGTAAAAAACTTTCAGCCCTATTGTTATTGACCAGAACAATTATAATAAACCACCATTACAATACACCACAACTCAAAAAAACTCTAGTGAATAAAACCATAAATTTTTACAATAAAAATACTGATTTTACTGTGTTCTATTTGACACAAATCCTAAAAAATATTGGAATTAATAATATCCTGTTCCTAAGTATTGTTAACAAATAAATAAGGTATCAAGTCTCCCTTTTTAAAGGAATAAAAAAGAAAATTTTGGCTTTTTTTTGCCTCCTGCTAAAGCTAGAGACTTGCACCCATATTTTCATACAGTAAATGGTAAGCATTCAAGCTAGAAGGAAGAATAAGCCTCCAAGAAGAATTAAAAGTCCGACACCGAAAAGATGATAAGCTTTACTTCGTAATCTATTACTTTCATGGATATTTTTGCCAAGTATAACCTAGGAAAAGCACTCGAGCTGACTGCTAATAGCTGAATACTTATGTAGGGGTGAATGGCCCTTACAGCAGTTTTCATGTTGGTAGACCACAGTAGGGACGTTGCATGTAACGTTCCTACAAGGTTTTGGTTATGATGATGTAGTTCATCAATTTGAAAACCGCTATAACCTCTACTAGATATACTGTTTCTGCGTAAGTCCTGTTTATTTGGTATAAAATAAAACTATCAAATCAAAGGAGCGATCGCCATGACTCTGACTATTGCCAAATAGCTCCCTTACTAAGTGTTCTCATCCATTAGGGGAGCCAGACTACCCTGTAATATTTACTGAAGTTTTACTCTTTTCCCCTACCAAAATTTGCCACAAGTAAATAGCAACAGGGAACAAGGTAGAGAGCGACCAGTGTGGAACCACCAACACCACCAGCGATCGCTATAACTAGAGGCGGCCAAAAGTCACCACCTTTTACCAACAAAGGAACAAACCCGATCATTGTAGTTAAAGTTGTAGTAACCACATGACGAGTCGAACCCATAACAACTTGACGGGTAGCTCGACGGTTACCAGCGCATGCTTCCGGGTCTTGGAGGATAGCAGCCAAAACTACTACTGAATCATTAATAGCAATTCCCACTAAACCGAATGTGCCGATAAGACTCATAAAACCAAAGGGATAGCCAAATAACCATAAACTAAAAAATCCTAAACCAAGGGCAGAAATAGCAACTATTCCAATAATGGCAGTTGCTCGGAAAGAATTTAAGGATAAGACCAAAACTGAAGCTGCTAATAGAAATATAAGAGGCACCGTAGCAAGCAAAACTGCTTTAGCCTCACCTAGTTTCTCTGACTCTCCAGCAATTTCCAACCAATACCCGGATGGTAACTCAAAATTTGAATCATTTAACCTTTGTTGCCAACCTTTGAGAACTTCGGAAGGCAAAACCCCAGCAGCAATAAAACCTTGAATCAAATTTACCCGTCTGCCGTTACTTCTTCTAATAACTGAAAATTCTGGCTTTAATTTTACTTTTGCTAAAGCTGACAGGGGTGTTGTATCAGTTGAACTAAATCGATTTTGATTTAGACTCGAACCTAATGGTTGTAAGTCTAAGGATGTAATTTGGCTAATGTCCCCCCGTTGAGCATTCAATACTCGCACCCGCACTGGTAGTTCTTCAGTATCTTCAATAATTGACCCTCCTAAATTCCCTTCCAATAAAGTCTCTAACTGCTGTGAAAGATTAGCAGGATCTAATCGTGCTAAACGAACTTCTTCTTCATTTAGTTGTAGTTGTAGTTGGGGTCGAATTTCGCTTAAAGTGTCCCGGGTATGAGTGACTTTAGGGACTTGAACTAAAAGGCTTCTGGCTTGTTCTCCTAATTCTTGTAGACGCTTTAAGTTAGGACCATAAATTCTCATTGCTACTGGTGCATCAAGGGGAGGCCCCTGTTCTAATTGTCGAATCAAAACTTGAGCTTCAGGAAATGCAGCATCAACTTCCCCTTGGAGTTTGTTAACTAATTCTGAGTTAGCAATTGAATTTAATTGTAAAAATCCTTGAGCATAATTAGAGTCTGGCTGTTTAGTTGCTCTTAAGTTGTAGTAATATCGAGGGGAACTACGTCCTACAAACCATTGCAATTCCTGAATTTCGGGATGCTTTAACATTAAGTTTCTGACTTCTAGAGCCGTATTTTTTGTTTTTTCAATAGAGGTTAAAGCCGATAATTCTAATTCTATTTGAAGCTGGTTTCTGGATGCTGGAGGAAAAAATTGTTCAGGGAGATTCCTAACTTGAATGAAACCAGTAATCGGTAAAATTAAACCTAATAATATTCCTAACCAAGGATTGCTAAATATACTTCGTAGACTAACTTGGTAAAATTGCGTTAAATAGGAATTTGTAAATCCGGTTTGCCAAAAATTTTGTTGAGTATTCTGGGAATCATGATGATGATAATAAATATGATATAGTTTGCCTATTAAGCCAGAACCTATAGTCAGGGATAATAATAATGAAGAAATAACAGCTAAAATCACACTAATACCAAGACCACTAAGAAATTCTCCAGGCTCACCAGGGATTAAAAGCATTGATGAAAACCCTAGAGCTGTAGTTAAAGTTGATGCTGTTAATGGCAGAAATAAATGATTAATTGCTTTAGTAATAGCAGTTTCAGCTTTTAATCCAGAAACCATACTTTTACTAACTTGATCAACAATAATAATTGTTACATCAACCAATAATCCTAGAGCCAAAATTAATCCAGTTATTGACATTTGATGTAGAGGAACATTGAGAAATCTCATCATCCCTAAAACCATTAAAATTGACAAAGGCAATGCCAAACCAACAACAATCGCCGATTTCCAACCCATTAAAAAGACTGTCATCAAAAAAACCAGTATGCCACTTATTAATAGATTCAAAATCATACTTTTTAAGCGAGTTTGAATATAATTACTTTGATTAAAAATTATCTCAAGTTTTAGACCAATACCTAGTTCTTTGCGGAATTTTTCTATGGCTGATTCTGCTGATTTTACCCAAAGGTCTATTTGATAATCTGATTCGACAAATATAGCTAAAGCAGAACCAGGATGACCATTAATTAATGCAAGTTCATTCGGTGGTTCAGTAATTGTTTTTCTGACTTTAGCAACGTCACCAAGTCGAGTAAATTGACCTTTATCACTAAAGCTAATTGGAATATCCCGAATCCTATTCAGGGAATCTAAATTTGAATCAACTTCTAGGAGTAAATCATTATTTGGACTCCGAAATTGACCAGAAGAAACTTTGGCATCACTCTGTTGAATTTGTGCTGATAATTGTTGAGCGCTCAGACCAAGACTAGCTAACTGAGTAGGGTTAATTTCCACTGCTATTTCTTCTTGAGGAATACCAAATTTGGCAATTTTTTGTGTTCCTGGTAGTGCTAATAATTCATATTTCAATAATTTAGATAAACGATTTATAATTGCATAATTAGGCTCAGTATCTTGTTCCCAAGTCAAAGCAGTAATCATGGCATAAGCTTTAACTTCAAATTCCTCTAATCGTGGTTTACTTGTACCAGCAGGTAATTGAGTTGTGGCTTGATTTAATCGATCTTTAATTCTTAACCAAACTGTATCAGCTTTTCTTTCTTCAACTGATTCTAATAGTCCAATATTAATAATTGAACTTCCCGCCCTAGAAGTTGAATCATAGGTTTCAATTTCTTCAATTTCAGATAGTTCTGCTTCTATTTTTTCTGTGATTAATGTTTCTACTCGTTGGGCATCAGTTCCTGGCCAAAAAGTTGTGATGCTGGCAAAACGAGAAACTAATTCTGGGTCTTCGAGTCGTGGCAATGTGAAAAAGGATGATATTCCCCAGGCCACAATTATTAGTATTGCTAGTATTAATAATCGAAAGTTCCGATAAAATAAAGTAGTCATTTAAGTTATGAGTAATAATTTATATTATGTCTGTTTTAATAGTTATAATAAAAGGTCATATTTAGGGTATGTTATTAATGCTATTTGTCAAAAAAAATCAATATTTTCTTGATTAGAAAAGTACAATATTAGGGCAGTGGATTTAGTCAATTTGCATCATCAAATCCATAAAATAATAATTAACATTAATTTAGCTTTAGTTGGAACATGTGGCTCCCTTACTAGGTATTTTTATTCCCATCTACCATTAGGCGAGCCAGACTACCCTGTAATATTTACCGAAGTTTTACTCTTTTCCCCTACCAAAATTTGCCACAAGTAAATAGCAACAGGGAACAAGGTAGAGAGCGACCAGTGTGGAACCGCCAACACCACCAGCGATCGCTATAGCTAGAGGCGGCCAAAAGCTACCACCTTTTACCAACAAAGGAACAAACCCGATCATTGTAGTTAAAGTTGTGGCAACTACATGACGAGTGGAACCCATGACAACTTGACGGGTAGCTCGACGGTTACCAGTGCATGCTTCCGGGTCTTGGAGGATAGCAGCCAAAACTACTACTGAATCATTAATAGCAATTCCCACTAAACCGAATGTGCCGATAAGACTCATAAAACCAAAGGGATAGCCAAATAACCATAAACTAAAAAATCCTAAACCAAGGGCAGAAATAGCAACTATTCCAATAATGGCAGTTGCTCGGAAAGAATTTAAGGATAAGACCAAAATTGAAGCTGCTAATAGAAACACAAGAGGTACTGTAGCAAACAAACGAGCTTTGGCATCACCTTGTTGCTCCGACTCTCCAGAAATTTCCGACCAATACCCGGATGGTAACTCAAAATTTGAATCATTTAACCGTTGTTGCCACCCTTTCAGAACTTCAGAAGGTAAAACCCCAGCAGCGATAAAGCCTTGAATCGCATTTACCCGTCTACCGTTACGTCTTCTAATAACTGAAAATTCTGGCTTTAATTCTACTTTTGCTAAAGCTGACAGGGGTATTGTATCAGTTGAACTAAATCGATTTTGATTTAGACTCGAACCTAATGGTTGTAAGTCTAAGGATGTAATTTGGTTAAAGTCTCCCCGTTGAGCATTCGACACTCGCACCCGCACTGGTAATTCTTCAGTATCTTCAATAATTGACCCTCCTAAATGCCCTTCCAGTAAGGTCTCTAACTGCTGTGAAAGATTAGCACGATCTAATTGGGCTAAACGAACTTCTTCTTCATTTAGTTGTAGTTGTAGTTGGGGTCGAATTTCGCTTAAAGTGTCCCGGGTGTGAGTAACTTTAGGGACTTGAACTAAAAGGCTTCTGGCTTGTTCTCCTAATTCTTGTAGACGCTTTAAGTTAGGACCATAAATTCTCATTGCTACTGGTGCATCAAAGGGAGGCCCCTGTTCTAATAGTCGAATCAAAACTTGAGCTTCAGGAAATGCAGTATCAACTTCGCCTTGGAGTTTGTTAACTAATTCTGAGTTAGCAATTGAATTTAATTGTAAAAATCCTTGAGCATAATTTGAGTATCGTTGTTTAGTCGATGTTAAGTTGTAGTAATATCGAGGGGAACTACGTCCTAAAAACCATTGCAATTCCTGAATTTCTGGATGCTTTAAAATTAAGCTTCTGACTTCTATAGCCGTATTTTTTGTTTTTTCAATAGAGGCAAAAGCAGGTAATTCTAATTCTATTTGAAGCTGGTCCCTGTCTACTGGAGGAAAGAATTGTTGGGGGAGACTGCTAACTTGAATTAAACCAATTATCGGTAAAATTAAACCTAATAAGATTCCTAACCAAGGATTACTAAATATACTTCGTAGACTGACTTGGTACAGTTGCGTTAAATCGGAATTTGTAAATCCGGTTTGCCAAAATTTTTGTTGAGTATTCTGGGAATCATGATGATGATAAGTATGATATAATTTCCCTGCCAAACCAGCACCTATAGTCAGGGATAATAATAATGAAGAAATAACAGCTAAAATCACACTAATGCCAATGCTACCAACAAATTCTCTCGACGGACCAGGGGTTAAAATAATTGGTAAAAACGCTAGAGCTGTAGTTAAAGTTGATGCTGTTAATGGCAGAAATAAATAATTAATTGCTTTAGTAATAGCAGTTTCAACTGGGAATCCAGAAATCATATTTTTACTAACTTCATCAACAACAATAATTGTTGCATCAATTAATAATCCTAGAGCCACAATTAATCCAGTTATTGACATTTGATGTAGAGGAACATTGAGAAATCTCATCATCCCTAAAACCATGCAAATTGACAAAGGCAATGTCAAACCAACAACAATTGCCGATTTCCAACCCATTAAAAAGACTGTCATCAAAAATACCAGTATCCCACTCATTAATAGGTTTAAAATAAGACTTTTTAAACGAGTTTCAATATAATTACTTTGATTAAAAATTATCTCAAGTTTTAGACCAATACCTAGTTCTTTGCGGAATTTTTCTATGGCTAATTCTGCTGATTTTGTCCAGAGGTCTATTTGATAATCTGATTCGACAAATATAGCTAAAGCAGAACCAGGATGACCATTAATTAATGCAAGTTCATTCGGTGGTTCAGTAATTGTTTTTCTGACTTTAGCAATGTCACCAAGTCGAGTAAATTGACCTCTATCACTAAAGCTAATTGGAATATTCCGAATCCTTTCGAGGGAATCTAAATCTGTATCAACTTCTAGGAGTAAATTATTATTTGGACTCCGAAATTGACCAGAAGAAACTTTGGCATCACTCTGTTGAATTTGTGCTGATAATTGTTGAGCGGTAAGACCAAGACTAGCTAACTGAGTAGGGTTAATTTCTACTGCTATTTCTTCTTGAGGAATACCAAATTTGGCAACTTTTTGTGTTCCTGGTAGTGCTAACAATTCATCTTTTAATAATTTAGATAAACGATTGATAATTGCATAATTAGGCTCAGTATCTTGTTCCCAAGTTAAAGCAGTAATCATGGCATAAGCTTTAGGTTCAACTTCCTCTAATCGTGGTTTACTTGTACCAGCAGGCAATTGAGTTGTGGCTTGATTTAATCGCTCTTTAATTCTTAACCAAATTGTATCGGCGTTTATTTCTTTGACTGATTCTAATAGTTTAATCTTAATAATTGAACTTCCTGCCCTAGAAGTTGAATCATAGTTTTTAATTTCTTCAATTTCAGATAGTTCTGCTTCTATTTTTTCTGTGATTAATGTTTCTACTCGTTGGGCATCAGCTCCTGGCCAAAAAGTTGTGATGCGGGCACCACGGGAAACTAATTCTGGGTCTTCGAGTCGTGGCAATGTGAAAAAGGATGATATTCCCCAGGCCACAATTATTAGTATTGCTAGTATTAATAATCGAAAGTTCCGATAAAATAAAGTAGTCATTTCAGTTATGAGTTATAATTGATGAGTTGTAATTTATATAATATCTGTTTTAATAGTTCTAATTAAAGGTCATATTTAGGGAATATTATTAATGCCATTTGTCAAAAACTTTTCGAGATTTTATTAATTAGAAAAGTAGAATATTAGGGTAGTAGATTTAGTGAATTTGCATCATCAATTCCATAGAATAATAATTAACATTAATTCAGCTAAAGAAAGTAAAAAATTTATTCCTTTTATGTTAATTATTTAATAACTAAAGTTTTAAACAGGGATAGAATTCATACATGGGAATTGTTATAAATCCTAAGAAGAGATGAGCCTCAATTCCTACTACAAAAAAAATATCCTACTACAAAAAAAATATGACTTATTATCCGTTAAGTATTGTTTTTGTGGTTCTGTAATCTGAAAAGCTCATTTAATGGTTCCATATCATAATATTTTTGGTATTATCTAAACCGTGTTGACTTATTATCCAGACATCAATATTATTAGTTATTGGTCTTTCTCCTGCCCAAAAAATCTATAGCGAACTAACTGACCAGGAACTAATTGATTAGTTCCAGTTGTGACAACCAATTCTCCTGGTTTTAAGAGTCCTCGCACCAGACTCCGGTCTCCCTGCGTATGCAAAACTTCAACCATTCGTTTTTCAGTCTGATAAGTTAAGGGAGGTATCGCCAAATCTGATTTCTGAGGAGAGACAAGAGCAAAACAAGCCAACAACCCCCGCTTTCCCCAAACCAAAGCAGAAGTCGGCAACCAATATCCTGTCACTGTTTCAATTTGATTAAGTTCTAACTTGACAATAGTACCTGGAGCTATAGCTTGAGGTAGTGCCAAAATTACACTTTGAGTCCGAGTCATAGAATCTACCTCTGGTAAAATTGACAGCACTTGTGCACTTAAAGTTTTCTGTGCTACCCTCACTTCCTCCAAACTACCTATTCTCAAACGACTAGCTTGAGTCGGCGGTACCCCAACCCGAACTTTCCTTTCACCATCCTCGACTAAACGCACAACAGCTTGAGTTGCATTAACGACAACTCCCTCGTCTAAATGGCGAACAGAAATAGTGCCAGTAAAAGGCGCATAGAGAATACTTTTTCTCAGAACAACATCAATTTCAGAAATTTGTGCCTCGAAACGTTGAACTTCTGCTTTTTGAGCTTCTATTTGTTCGGAGCGAGTTCCGGCAATAAGTTCATCTAACTGACTTTGCACTTGACGAACTCTAGCTTTTTGAGCTTCTATTTGTTCGGAGCGAGTTCCGGCAATAAGTTCATCTAACTGACTTTGCACTTGACGGACTCTAGCTTTTTGAGCTTCTATTTGTTCGGAGCGAGTTCCAACTATAAGTTCATCTAACTGACTTTGCACTTGACGGACTCTAGCTTTTTGAGCTTCTATTTGTTCAGAGCGAGTTCCTG
>JAKQYE010000108.1:12107-20557 GCA_023356605.1 Trichodesmium sp. MAG_R02
ACTCTAGCTTTTTGAGCTTCTATTTGTTCGGAGCGAGTTCCAACTATAAGTTCATCTAACTGACTTTGCACTTGACGGACTCTAGCTTTTTGAGCTTCTATTTGTTCAGAGCGAGTTCCTGTTTGTAATTTTTCTAGTTCACTCCGCCCTCTTTTCAGTCTGGCATTGAGAGTATCAGTCTCAGTAGAAGCAACATCTAGTTGTTCTTGAGAAATTGCTCCCTGTTTATAAAGTTCTTCACGTCTTTTTTCTCGAAGTTGAGCTAATTCAACTTGCTCCTCTAAGTCTAGAACTACTGAACGAGCTGCTTGAATATCTTCGATGCGGGTTCCCGTTTGCAGTTCTTGTAATTTGGCTTTTTCTTGCTCTAGGGATGCACGGGTGGCTGCAATGACTTCTACTCTGGGTCCGGTTTGTAGTTCTTGTAATTTGGCTTTTTCTTGAGCTAGGGATGCCTGGGTGGCCGCAATGACTTCTACTCTGGGCCCGGTTTGCAATTCTTTGAGTGTTGCTTTTTCTTGCTCTAGGGATGCTCGGGTGGCTGCAATGACTTCTACTCTGGGTCCTGTTTGCAGTTCTTTGAGGGTGGCGATCGCTCTTTCTTTCAGAGCTATTAATACTGACTTTTGGGCTTGGGTTTGACTGGTACCCAGTTGAGCGATCGCTTCTCCTTTACCTACTTTTTCTCCTTCTTCTATGTATATAGATTTAAGTAAACCTGATTGCTCGAAACCAAGTTCACTGGTCCTTTTGGCTTCTACAACTCCTGTATAACTTTGGGAAACTGAGTAGGAGTTGACTAATTTTATGGGGGTAGCTTGAACAGAGAGGATATTCGTCAGAGAACTTTCTGAGGTTCGCTTGAGAGAAATCTTTCGATTGATGAGAAATTTTAGGCTGCCAAAAGTTGTTGCTAAAATAACTACTAGGAGACTAACCCAAATCAATTTCTTTTTTTTGCCAAACGGTTTGAACAAAGCCATTTCAGATTGAATTGGTACAGTTCCTATCTCATCAGTTAAGGTTTCTACTGTGCCATTTTTTTTATGAGGTTTAGAGTCTAACAATTTTTTCTCCATCATTAGTTTTTGCTGTAAAAATTATTTGTCAGACGTTGCTTATTTTGGGTATGATTTGTATTTTTTGTAATTGCTAAACTATTTAATAACAACTATTTAAGATTGTTGAATTTTTATTTTCATACCTTGATTCAGCAACGCCATTTGTCAAGTAAATATAAAAGAGGATTGATAGTTTGTGTGTTTTTAATCTACTAATCCTATCATAATAAAAAAAATTGGCGTTGCACAACAAGCGATCGCTAAAACTGAATAGGATACATATATTAATTTAAGAACTAAAACCTTCCTACCAGTTTGTCAGAAGTGTAAACTTTCTCAGTATAACAGTTAGAGGATAACCATTTCTTGGCTCTAACTGTTCTACTGTTAAGTGGTTTTCAAGAGTGCTTTAGTATTACTCCCTTCTACTCTATGGCGATCGCTCTAATTAACTTTATCAGGACTTACGCAAAGACACTAATTGTAGTGTACATATCGGACAGGATTATCAAAAATACACTACATATAGAAGCAATAGGTAAGTCCTGTTTATTATACCATTAAATATCTTCAGTCATCAAAAATAAAATTAATTATCGTACATAAATCATCAATTATTTATCCTTAATCTCTATTCCCTCTTTGCTGGAGATCTCTAATATTTATTTCATCAACTTAAAGCTAAAGCTCCTTGGTAAAAAATGAAACTGGAGAACCAAGCTAAAATCAATGGAAATATTAAAGAAAGCAAGGAAAACTTCCATGACTTTGCCTCTTTAATTAAAGTTGCTAAAGTAGATAAACATGGAGTATAAAGTAAACAAAAAATACAGAAACTATATCCTTGAATAAAAGTAACTGTTTCAGTAATATTGCTACTAACATTCTGTTCACTCATGCTGTAAATAACTGCTAAAGAACCGATCACAATTTCCTTAGCAATAAAGCCAAAAAATAGGGATAATGTTAAATAAGGATTGATACCAATAGGGTCCATAATAGGACTCATAAATTGACCAATTTGACCACCAATTGTATCTAATCCTGTTGCCCCTGGAGGTAAACTTGTGAGTATCCAAACCCCAATACAACCAAAAGTAATAAACCCAGATGCTCTAACTAAAAATTCTCTCACTTCTCCCCAACTTCTCAGTAAAACTTGTTTCCATGTAGGGAAACGATAAGGAGGTATCTCTAAAACGAAAGGTTCTTCATTTTTATATACTCCTTGAAATAATGCTGCAGTAATAATAGCAACCAGAAAACTTAGAATATATAGAGAGAATAAAACTATCGCTCCCTTGCCATTAGGAAATACTGCTGCAATGATAAATACAAATACTTGTAATCGTGCTGAACATAAACCAAAAGGAATAATTAACATGGTTAATAGTCGTAAAGCACGCGATCGCATCACCCTAGTGCCCATTAATGCCGGAACATTACAACCAAACCCCATTATATGCAGTACAAAGCTACGTCCATCTAAACCCAATCTAGCCATAAAGGCATCCATTAAATAAGCAGAACGTGATAAATAACCACTATCTTCTAACACCGCCATAATTATAAAAAATACTATAATTAAAGGTACAAAAGAAGCAACAGTAGTTACCCCGGCCCAAAGCCCATTAATTAGAAAATCTTGAAGTATCTGAGGAAAAGGTTGAAGTAGAGGTTCAACAATTGATGACTGTGCCCATTCAACCCCAATTTCGAGAAGGTCCACTGAAGGAAGTCCGATATTCCAAACTGCCCAAAAAACCAGGAACATTCCTAGGAAAAATAAAGGTAAACCCCAGACAGGATGAAGCAGAATTTTATCAACTTGAGCTGTGAAATTTTGTGCCATTTGAGAAGGCATAACCACAGTTCCATTTAAGATAGTATCTATTTCTCTAACAGAAATATTTTCCTTGATTTTATTGCTATCTAGTTGAACTGAAATTTTACTCTCTTTTAACTGTTGGGAAATTGCCATGTATGCGTTCATATAGCCTTTGCCATATTTAGCACTTATTAAAAAGACTGGCATTGACAAACGTTTAGATAATTCTTCCGTGTCTATTTTAATCCCATATTGTTGAGCTTCATCGGACATATTTAACATCAAAACTGCTGGTAAACCCAAGGCTTTTACCTGTAATGGGAGCATAATTTGACGGTCAATCTGTGAAGAATTAATGATAACTATTACTAAGTCAATAGGATTATTTTCTAGAAAATTTTGAACTACTTTTTCATCTTCGGAAAAACCATTGAAATTATAAATTCCTGGTAAGTCTACAAATTGTGTAATTTCCTGATTTATTTTGACCTCAGCTTGGAAAAGATCGACCGTTATTCCCGGCCAATTTCCTACATGGGCCGAAACTCCAGTAATCCGATTAAAAAATGTAGATTTTCCAGTATTTGGCATCCCTATTAAAGCAACTTTTTTTGTGGCATTAGTAGGTTGGGATATTGTTACTGTATTGTTATGACAAGTCATTTCAGTTATCAGTTCTTAGTTATCAGTTCTTAGTTATCGGTAATCAGTCAATAGGGTTTAGTTAAGGATTTTTTTGGCAGTCCTGTAATTTGAAAAGCTCATCTAATAATTCCATACTAAAATCTGACTAATGACCAATATAATAATAGAAATTAATATTAATAATAACACTATTTTAACTTTTTCTATTAACTCTATTGTCGATTTGGGAATCATTTGAGAACCTTCAGAGAAATTTATTTCATCATCCCTATCTGTTTTAATAACTATCATTTCCGCTTCATGGAGTCGGATAGCTATTTCTGTGGTGGCTCCGACTCGAATGTGTAACGGCCCATTAAATTTAGCCTTTCGCAAAACTTGCACTGGTTTATCAGAAACTATTCCCATTGCTGCTAATCTCTCAGCAGTTCCTTGTTCGCAATCAATGTTTAGGACTTGATCGACTCTTGCTATTTGTCCAATTTCCAAATCAGCTACATTCATTTCAACTTTTATTTGATTGTTATAATTTTATTTTTGCCTATTTAAACCAATATGGGTTGGGTAGAACATGGCACTGTTTAATCTCCAGAATGTAGGATTAAACATAGAATATTTCATTAAGGATACTCTGAGATTTTTTACACCCAAAATAGCTTCAAAGCTAATAGTATAATAATCCTCTGGGTGGTTGTGGTAGAATTACTTACTGAAAAAGTTTTGGAAAATCAAATATTTGACCATCTACAAAAAATTTAAATAGCCACTTAACTATTTTAAAAGAACTATAGCAATCCTATTTTATTCGTGGCAAAAATCTTACTGCTTTTTAGGCAATAAGCAACAGGGAACAGTCAATAGCTAAGAGTCTCAACTTTTTTATCTACTTTTTGATTTGTCGCAACCTATGCGCGGATTGCTATAGTAATAGAATACAACTTAATGGTCTCTAATTTGTCCAACTTCAAATATAGCAATCTGCCCATTGTTTATACCAGAATTCTATACTGAAAAAGTTGGGAAAAATCGAATATTTGACCATAGCACAAAAAACTTAAATAGCCTCTTAACTATTTTCAAAGAACTACAAAGAGTATCAAATTATCTGATTAAATTTTTGACATTAATACCAATTATAGCCTAAAATAAGAAAGTAAAAGGAGCTCAAAAAAAAAGGATTAATTAAACCGGGAGTCGACAGAAAAAAAATGCTTCAAAGTAGAGGAGGAAATTCTTTTTACTTGATCAGGACTTACGTATTGCTTCTATATATGGTGTATTTTTGATAATTATAGTTACTTAAAATAAGACTGGAACACTTTTTATACTTAAACTTAGTTTTAGTAAGAAATATTTGTCTCAATCTAAATTAAAATAACTATATTTCTGATATTTACACTACAATTAGTGTCTTTGCGTAAGTCCTGCCCCTATTTTATTTTCAATCTAATAATCAAGTTTAACAGGGCACGAATCTTTCGGGAAAGCCAAAGCGATCGCTAAACCATCTGGTACAGGGTCAAGTTAACCACTTATAACTATAGTTGTCAGAACTTACGTACGGGCACTACACCCAGTGAAGGGCAATGCCATTCGCCCCTACATATAGTGTTGTCAAGGTGAAGCGTGCGTAAGTCCTGGTGGTTACTTATTCAGCTACATTGATGGTGCTATACCCGATCTGCTTTATATGGTGTTTAGGGAATTTCATCATTTTTTAAATTAATTCTTCTAACAAGTCGCGAGCTATAGATATGCCACACAAGACAATCATAAGTTCTAAGGTGAATGGGCATATCTTTAACATGACCACATAGTATGCTTGAACGAGTATTATATCGTTATTCTTTGATTAAGTCAATGCTCTACATCAGTTAATATGTAGGTCATTGATGTTATTTTGTAGTTGTTGGATAACATCCTGACATAAAGGCTTTCATTGTGCGGCATTAGCTTTAAGATAGGCCCCTTGCCCCAAATGCTGTAGTTTGGGATAACAACTCCGATAATGCTCCTCGCTCACAAACAACCACAGAATGCGAGTCCGACGATTCTCAGGTGGTGAGGGGCAAGGAGCATAACCATCAGTGTAGATTATCAGGCCATCGTAATCTCGATGTTCTTTGAGATAGGCCAAAACAGGGTCAAAATTAGTCCCCCCTCGCCCTGTCAACTGGACTTCCTTCTGGGCGCGACGGAAGGTCATCGCATCAGTTGTAATCTTAGCATCAAATTGAATGACATCGATCGCTAGCACGCCATAATAAAAAAAGCGATTCACCACCGAAAACCCCTGCCGCAGTTCCTCTGTCCCCATCGATCCGCTCACATCAATGGCAAACAGCAACCGGGTGGTAAAGTCACGACGACTGCCCATGTAGGCGAACCCATAACGGCGATTTGGTTTCATACGGGTTAGTCGCCGCTGTTGGCTCAGGATAGACGTGCGAAACTTGCGCAAAACTGCCCGATAGTCCAGCTTGGGATGCAGATTCGCCAAAATATGTTCCCGCAACTTGTCCCCAATGCTGCCCCAACTGTTATTGGCTTGGGCCATTTTTACCAGGTCATCCAGGCGATCGCTCAACAATTCATCTAGATCCCACTGGTTAGTATTTTCAAAACCGCTAAGAGTTGGGTCGGTATAGACTAATAGGAGCTCCTGGGGATGATTGCCCCCTGGATCTGAAGTCGGATCAGATTCCTCTGCTAATTCGGGTTCAAATGATTCAGGTTGAGCAGTTTCAGACATTCCGGACCCAGGTGCAACATCGCTTTTTTTCGTCCCTGCTCCCGGGGTTCCATAGGCTGTCTCCTCCGGACTGGGGGTTAGCCCTGTGGGAGACTGTTGCTCGAGTAATTGGTGGTAATAGAACTCGAAGAATTGTTTGTCATAGCTGCGATCGCTAAATATATCCCGCGCCCGAGGAAACGGCAGCTCGGTTTGCAAATATTCCTGGAGCGTTAAATTGCTAGCCGCATAGCTAATCGCCGAATGATCTTGGCGGCGACTGTAGGGGTGTTTCAGAAGAATCCTTAGAGCTTCAAAGCGCAGGGTTGCTTCCAGATAGCGATCGCTCAACTGCTCAATAAACTCCGGATTGTACTCAATCTGGCCCCGTTGAATGCGAATGGTTTGAATGCGTGGCTCAGAGACTAAGGCGTGACTAGTCCAGGTGGCCAGCAACAGTGGTTCAACGAGCAGCCACTTTTCCACAATCCGAGCAATTCGGTGACGGGCGATCAGTTTCATCTTAATTTTTCGGTAAGTGTGAAACCAGCCTGCTTTAACGGCTGGAGGAAAACGGCTCGGCGGGTTAAAACCCGCAGTTGCCTTGACATATATGAATTTTTTCGCTACAACATCCACTTGGGTGTGCTGATAGTCCCTCCCTGTGGTGTTTCTTCTACAGTGTCTGAGAATTGTTTGTTATCGAACACCCCGGACTTCAACCATTGTTTGATTAGCCCTCTATATGGTGTTTTGCCAATCTTTCTCGGCAGTGCCTCATGGTTAATTTGGTCAAAACATTTGGATATATCGGTATCTAAAACATATTTAGGTTTCAAATGTATGATGTTATAGATGTTTTCAATTCATCATGTGTTGACCTCCGGAAAATCCCATAGTTTTTAGGGAGAAATCAACGATTCGGACTATTGAATCAATCAATTCGTCGGTTCGTACGGGAGTGCTGAATGGTGGAGATTGATCAAGAGATTGCCGTCGGCACCACGAACATACCCAAATGTATACTCAACCTTCACTACCTTACCCGTCTTTGCATCCTTAAAATAGTAGTTGCCCATCGCAACAGCAGAGTCATTGTCAGTGATAATGTCGGCATTTTCAAAGCGAACCATACTCCATGGCTGCAAAGCGAAGCCAGTGTCTTCACTCACTATACCGCCAACGAAATAGGAAAGAGCTTCCTCCTCAGTGAGGCGAAACTGAACACTTGAAGCCTTAGTTGGTTTGAAAAGCACCGTGCCTTCGTCGTAGCCGTAGAGCGTATCTACATGCTCTGCTGCCAACCCCTGATAGTCGCCACTCTTTAAATAGGCAGCTCCAATCGCAACAATACCTTCAGCCCAAGCTTTCTGGGCTTGCTCGATCTCTTCTTCTGTAATTGGCTGCGCTTGTGCCGCACCACCCATAAGAAGAACCATGACAATGATGCCTCTGAGAATTCCTTTAATCATATTGAACTCCTTCCTTGAACTTAGGTCAAATCAAACGGATTAATAGTTCTACAAGATTATAGACTTATAGACCCAAAATTATTAGACTCACTATGAATTATACAGATTTTATCCATCTAATACTAATTATTAAAAACTTTGCTATGCTTGGATTCTATATTTCTAAATAGTATTGATTAACACAATCAGGACTGAGGCAGGTACGCTATATATGGCGTACCTGCCATATTGAATTGTCAATACCATAATTAGTTTTTTTCGGATAAATATTACTTTTAACATATATAAAAAAAAGGTTACAAATTGTTAATTTTTTTGTGAAAATCTTTAATTATTAGACAATAATGACATGATTATATTAGTTGCAAAAAAATATGAATTTTAATTATGTTGTAACTCCTCCTCTATACAGATGTCCTTAAAGCTTCATAATCATTGCCTGCCCTGATAAAGGGATGCCTTAAGATGCTCCCCTGTCCCATATGCTGTAGATTGGGATAACAACTCCGCTAATGTGCCTCCCTCACAAACAACCACAAAATGCAAGTCCCCAGATTATGGAATGGCGAGGGCCAAAGGGCATAACCATCAGTGTAGATATAGCAATGAGCGTTCACATATTTACATATGACTATCATCTTTAAATGTAGTACAAATTTCTGCTACTGTTATCAATACTTTTACACATATTACATTAGTACTCACTCTTTGTA
>JAKQYE010000109.1 GCA_023356605.1 Trichodesmium sp. MAG_R02
ATTATATTTTTTTTCTCAAATGTTGAGAATTACTATTTCTATCTATGTTTATTATACAGGACTTACGTAAAGGCACTACTTGTAGTGTAAATATCTGAATTTATTGTCAAAAATGCACTATCATAACAAGGTCAAGTTAGTCATGGATAAGTTCTGTTAATGTTATGGCTGTTACCCCACTACAAGCCCTACGAGTTCTAACCCACAAGTACTCCCAAAGTCTCCCGCAACTCATCCACCGTCGTAGTTGCCGTACCAAACTTACGCACCACCACACTAGCAGCCAAATTTCCCATCACCGTAGCTTCCCAACTCGAAGCACCAGCCCCCAAAGCCAAAGTCAAAGCAGCCACAACCGTATCCCCAGCACCAGTCACATCAAAAACATCAGTCCGGTTAAAAGCAGGAATATGCCAACAATAGATATTAGAACCCCCATTTCCAGAAATAGTTAAAGCAGGAGGAGAAAACTGAGAAGGAACTTGACGATCAAACAAACTTATTCCTTCCTCACCACGAGTAATCAAAATTTGCTGTGCATCTGTTAACTCCAATAAATCACACCCTGCTCGATAAAGACTCCCAAAATTAGAAATAGTATATCCTACCGCCTTTTCCGCCTCCAGAAGATTAGGAGTAAACAAACTTGCGCCCCTGTAAAGTTCCAAATTTTTCTGAGTATCAACAATAGTTCTGTGAGAATCAGAAATACTTGCCTCAATAGCTTGTTTGCTCAGAACACCATCTCCATAGTCAGAACAAACCACAGCACTCACCGTACCAATTTGTTGCCGAATCTTATCCGCCAACTGTAATTGTAAACCCACATCTGGCAAATCATCAGATTTTCGATCCACCCTAACAACTTGTTGAGTCACAGACTGACGAGCATGACCAGAAATCCTAGTTTTAGTCACTGTGGGACGATGATAATCAATCAAAATTCCAGAAGTATCAACTCCAGCAGATTCAAAAATCTGACGTAGCGCCATACCCTGCTCATCCTTTCCCAACAAACCAACAACCCTAACCTTAGCCCCCAACTTAGCAAAATTATAAACCGCATTAGCTCCACCCCCAGGTACTCGTTCGGTAGTTTCGTGACGCAATATCAACACAGGTGCTTCACGAGAAATACGTTCAACTTGACCAGTAATAAATTCATCCAGGGTTAAATCTCCCACTACTAATACCTCAACTTGAGAAAAACCCGCCAGTAAATTCAGTAGTCGAGGGGTGGAATTTTTGAGTTGATCGAGACATTCCGAATCTGATACCATAATTAATTTTTTAGCGTTGTATAATCTAGGTAGGATTTATTAAGGGTTAAAAACCCCACTATACCCACATGAACTGGTTGGGAGAGCAAACCCCTACAGTCCAATGAGGGTAGGCTCAGTTGAGGAACGTAGCAAAATACAGTATTTGGTAACCCAACAACAATAAAATGGGTGTTGGGTTTCACCTTATTCTACAAAGGCCAATTGCCTATATTGTTAACGAAAATTCCCACATTTAGCAATCAGTTATAATTCACCACTTTAGTTATGTCAATGCACTACTTCTAAAAACTAAATTGTTTGTCAATTTTTAAATGACGGGTTACTATCAAAATCTAAGAGACAAAGTAGGTAAAGTGTATAAGGGGGAAGATTCCATAAATGACCTATCAAATCAATCTTGAAAAACCACTACTTCACAGTTCCTTAGGGTATAGTATAATACCCAGCGAAAAATTGGGTTTAAAGCCTCGCCCATAAGCGGGCAACTTTTTAGTTGATTTTTTTTCACGGATCATGTTATCATGCTTTTTAGTTTACAAGAAATATACTAGTCGCGGGTGGGCAATCTGAGACAAAAAACGGATGGGTCGGCAAGTGTAAGACTACTGCCAAAGTAGCGGCAGCCTGTGAAACATCAACCCGCATTGGATCTACGGCTCGGTTGTTCCCCCGTGTCTTTAGGCCGGGGAGGATGTCAAAGTTTAACACTAACAGGACTTACGCAAAAAAAACCGGCTTTCTACAGTAAATCATTGTTTTTAACACATAAATATCTAGGAGAAACCTGGTTTCTGGGTTTACCTGCGTGAGTCCTGACATACTTATGGTAAGGGTCTAACATATCCGAAAACAACTCCCTACTACCCCATTATCCAATTTCATTAATCTCACTGCTTCAACTTTTTGACAATAGTTACAAGTTGGGTCATTTGTTTCTTCAATGCCACAATTTCAGCTTCCATTTTCCTAACTTTAGCTTCTAATGCCTCAATTTGGCCAGAAGCATCTCTCCTATTTACTGTATCCTTAGACTTACTCTCAGTTGGCCGCTCTTTGGCCAATTTGAAAGCTAGTTGGATAGCAGCCGTTAATTCTTTTTGTTCAAAAGGTTTCTCTAAAAAAGCAAAATAATGTTTCTCAAAGGGTTCAGGAATCTTTTCTGCTACCTCTTCTTTACGGCCCGACATAAGTACCAACGGAATCTTTTTTAAGTGAGGTTGGGATTGAATTTTCTGAAAGACCTGCCAACCAGTCACTTTAGGCAGCAAAAAATCCAACATAATCAGGTTAGGACGTTCCTTTATAATAAATTTAAGTCCCTCTTGGCCATCTTTGGCTTCTAGAACATTAAAGTTTCCTTGAGGAAGCATTTCCTTAACTCTGACTCTAATAACCTTACTATCATCAATAACTAAAATTTTGTGTCCTGCCACAACTTGGACCTCCAGTGATGAGTTGGCGTTTTTAAAATAATCTTATCTATTTTTTATACTATTTATGATGTTATAAGTTGACCTGGGAGATGTGGACTATAACTTTGGTCGAATGCCTGATTCCAGGCTAAACCAGAAGCTCCATGAGAATGACAATCAATGTTGAACTTCTCACATTAACCTTTGAGATGTTATTATATTCTAGCCTGCTGTTCTAGTAGTAATTGAGGGAGTTGTTGGATTAGTGGGGTACTGTGGAGTTACCCCCAAATATGGAATAGGTAAAGGTTTTGCAAAATCAATAAGCTAGAATCAGAAAACCTAAGTCACACTCAAGTAGGCAAGCGCCCCAGAAACCGAAAATAAATTTGAGTAGCCAGATTCAGGAATTTTCTCTCCGTTCTTAGGATTACGCAACGTCATAAAAATGTCAAGGCTACAAAAAAAATGGTCAATCCAATTAAAATGAAAGCCCATATTCAGAGTATGCCCAAGTGGCTGCGGCCTTCTTTGGGTAAAGCTAGTGAGATTTCTACTGTACAAAAAATTATAAACCAGCGTCAGCTCCATACAATTTGTGAGGAAGGTCGTTGTCCCAACCGAGGAGAATGTTATGCCCAAAAAACTGTTACTTTTTTATTAATGGGTCCTACATGCACTAGGTCTTGTGCTTTCTGTCAAGTTGATAAGGGTCATGCTCCAATGCCTTTAGATCCAGAAGAACCGCAAAAAGTAGCGGAAGCAGTGGAATTATTGGGTTTGGAGTATGTGGTACTGACTTCTGTAGCTAGGGATGATTTACCTGATGGTGGTGCTAGTTGGTTTGTGACCACAATGATGGCTATTAGAGAGAGGAACCCACAAGCGAAAATAGAGGTCCTGACTGCTGATTTTTGGGGTGGTCAGGATAGAGTGGGGGCTGACAAGTTGTCTGTTTCTCCAGCTCAACGGCAAAGAGGACGGATTGAGGTTGTGGTAAATGCTAAACCAGCTTGTTATAATCACAACATAGAAACTGTTTCTAGGTTGCAAGGCCCTGTCCGTCGTGGGGCAAAATATTGGCGCTCCCTTGATGTATTGCGAATTGTTAAGGAGTTAGACCCCAGTATTCCTACTAAGTCTGGTTTAATGTTGGGACATGGAGAGACGGAAAGTGAAGTTATAGAAGCAATGACAGATTTAAGGAAAGTAGGATGCGATCGCATCACTCTAGGCCAGTATATGCAACCTTCCCTAGCACATTTGGCTGTACAAAAATATTGGACACCAGAAGAATTTGAGCATCTTGGGGCGATCGCTAAACAAATGGGCTTTTTTCATGTTCGTTCTGGCCCTTTAGTTCGTAGTTCCTATCATGCCGGGGATAGTATTTAAGATGATTTGGGTTTTGACCTGTGGGACGCGGGTTCAAGCCGATGGCTAAACTGTAAGCTTTAGCAATAGAGGACGTAAAAAATCTACTACTATGTAAGTTTGTGGGTTAAAGTACCAGCTTCTTGCTGGTTTAAGCTGAAAAAGTTAGGATTTCCGGCTGACCTAGACTGAAAAATGAAGGGACAAGTATATCTAACTCCCCTGATCAGTAGGGGCTAGGGGTGGACAAATTTCCCATTCCTCTGTAGGGACGCTCTTATACAACGTCCCTACTTCTCCTTCTGGGTGATTTCAGGGTTGGGTCCCCTACTCCTGAAAAAGACTTTTCAGCAAGTCCTATTTAAGTTTTCTAATGCAATAAAATCCTGAGCATTCAGCAATGCCGCAGTCAGCTCGAGGGCTTTTCCTTGGTCATGCTGCCCAAAAAGATACATGAAACTAATAATTGGAATTTATAGTCATTTTAATTTAGATTGAGGCAAGTATTTATTGCTATAACTCGCGTTTGGTGCAGAAAAAGTTTTCCATCTCTTTTTGAAATAACCATATGTATCTATTCTTGCATTTTCCTCAAAAATATTCGGAATTTTGGCAAAAATTCACATAGGCAGTTATACCCAAGTTTCGCACCAAAAATATACTATAAAAGTTTATTAAGTAAGAATATAGATTGTAACCTCTATCATTGTTGACAGTTAATTAGATATATATTCTTACCTACAATTCTCATCAGTATGCTCAAGTAAAGTGTTGAATAGTTAGTCTGAAATACTGGATTTTGACTTGTAGAATGTGGGTTTTATACCCAAGTTTGGTAGAATAAGCGAACTTAGCATCATATCTCATTTGAAAATACTTAGTATGACTCTTACCTTTGGAGTTGTGACCTAGATGTAGCGCTATTATTTTTTCTTTTTTTGTGTAAAAAAACAGCTTACTATTAATATGTTGACAAAATAGCCAAGTATTATTTAAGATGTAATTATAAACTAATATAGATAAAAAATTCAGGCCATAATAATATATTTAAACTTCAGGTATTTTTCATGAAAAGAAGTATGAAAAATAAATATACTCATACTCATCCTTTAAGTAGATTTGTAACTAGAGACGCATTATCATTTCATTTAGGAATTAAATGTGACAATATTTATAAAATTAGCCGTTGGCAATATGTAATTCATGTTGTAGGAAAAGGAAAAAGTAGATTTGTAAGTTATGCAGATATGCCACCAATTATAGGAGTAGAAGCACCAAGAAAAGCCGACTTTGCTAAATGGCGAAAACGAATAAAAACTAGAAAACAAAAGTATGTACCTAAGTTTTGGGCACAGTTTTATATCAAAAAAATAGAGAGTTCTAACTCCATTCAAACATTACTTAATTGGCAGAGTTTAGTCAATCAATGTAAGCCACTAATATCACTAGAAGGAGTTAAAAAAATTGACCAAGCTGTGGCTGAAAGAAAACTTAGATTAGAGAAACTTAGTAACCCTAGGCATTAAAAACAAACAGAAGTGGAAAAGATTATTGGATATCTTAATTTTTGACAATTGATAATAGTATAAGTACCTTCAGTTATCAGTCATAGAATTCAACTAAAATCAAAACTATCAAGTGGTAATAACTTTGAAGTTTTCTAGTTGTCTGTGGGTTATGCTCCGACTGGTATATTAGTACTTCCCACCTTAGCAGGAGGTTTAAGAGCTGATAGCAAACCCAAGTAAGAAGCAGAAGGAATAATGCATAAGGGTTAAAAATATTTGGACAAACTAGCTTTTTATAACCAGATTTTGGTATTATCTCTTGGTACTCGGCAATATAGCAGTTGCCAGGGTGGTTAGGGAATTCTCGTGCCTTCAGATTTAGTTCCTACTACGGATGTAGGGGTAAGTAGCCATTCGCCCCTACTGACTCCTGACTTTGGCTAGTCCCCTGGGAGGTAAGGACATTCTCAAAAGCTCAAATTTGGTCTGCCCTGGGAATGTACGGGAGTCTTACTAACTTCTGACTTTTGCTATATCTACTGCCAATATTAACCAAATTGCCTCACAATTATTATATATAGTCAAAAAATAAGGAGTAGACAATGAGACTATTACACACCATGCTGCGAGTCAACAACTTAGAAGAATCTTTAAAATTCTACTGTAATGTCCTCGGTATGAAACTACTACGCCAAAAAGACTATCCTGGTGGCAAATTTACTCTGGCCTTCGTTGGTTATGGCAGTGAGTCAGACAATACGGTATTAGAACTGACCTATAACTGGGATACTGATAAATACGATTTGGGCAATGGTTATGGCCATATTGCCTTGGGTGTGGATGATATTTATAGCACTTGCAAAAAAATTGAATTAGAAGGAGGCAAAGTTACTAGGAAACCAGGGCCAATGAAGCATGGTTCTACAGTTATTGCTTTTATAGAAGACCCAAATGGATATAAAGTAGAGCTAATTGAGTTAGGTACTCAAAAAGTAGTCGCAGCTAGTAATAGTTAAGAAATTAGGCATTGCTGAGGGGTGGGATGAAAATTAAGTGGGGTGGGTTTTCTTAAGCTGAAGTCAGAACTCAGAAACCAGAAATTAGAAGTTAAATTCGCAGCACGGACTGAATTTGAGAGAGGCGAGAATGTCCTAAGGGTCCTGACGACTCCTATGCCTGCCAAAAAAAACCAATAGACAAAATACCTATTGTACAAAACTATTAAAACATTCCCCATTATCCGTAAGTGCTGTGCCAGAAAAAATCTTAAAGGAAAAAATTTAAAATAGTTCAAATGCAGCCAACTGACCCAAGCAAATTTACAGAACAAGCCTGGGATGCTATTGTGAAATCCCAAGATGTTGCCAAACGCTACCAAAATCAACAACTAGAAGTAGAACACTTAATTATTGCCCTTTTAGAACAACAAGGCACAGCTAACAAAATTTTGAGCCGCGCTGGTATAGAACCAGAACCTCTTATGCAACAAGTAGATGCTTTTGTCAAGCGCCAACCTAAAGTAGGTAGCATAGAACATCTCTATTTGGGGCAAGGTCTGGAAGTTTTTCTAGACCTCGCTGATGAAGCTAGAGAAAAATGGGAAGATAAATTTATTGCTGTTGAACACCTTCTACTCGCCTTTCACAAAGATAAGCGTCTGGGTAATAAACTTATTGGTGGTGGTACTCCCAAACTACCAACTCGCCCTGGTTTTGAACGCCCCCAAACGACCCCACAAGTTGAATTTGCAGAACTAGAGGCAACTATTAAGACATTTCGAGGTAGCAGCAAGGTTGAAGACCAAAACCCAGAAGCTACTTATGATGCTTTAACAAAATATGGGCGTGACCTGACGGAGCTAGCTAAAGCAGGTAAACTTGACCCGGTTATTGGCAGAGATGAAGAAGTTCGGCGGGTAGTTAGTTGTCTATCTCGTCGGACAAAAAATAATCCTGTACTTATTGGGGAACCGGGGGTGGGAAAAACAGCGATCGCAGAAGGCCTAGCTCAACGTATTGTTAATGGTGATGTGCCAGAGTCTCTTAAGGAACGTCAACTTATTAGTCTCGATATGGGTAGTCTCATTGCAGGGGCAAAGTTTAGAGGAGAGTTTGAAGAACGCCTCAGATCGGTTTTGCGAGAAGTTACCCACTCGGATGGTCAAATAGTTCTCTTTATTGATGAATTACATACAGTTGTTGGGGCAGGTTCGGGAGGGGGTAATGGTTCTGGTGTTGATGCTGGAAATTTACTCAAACCAATGCTGGCTCGCGGAGAACTGCGCTGTATTGGTGCAACAACTATTGATGAATATCGCAAACATATAGAAAAAGATGCTGCTCTTGAACGTCGGTTTCAAAAAGTAGAGGTGGGTCAACCTACTGTTGAGGATACTATTTCTATTTTGCGGGGGTTGAAAGACCGTTACGAGACTCACCATGGTGTAAAAATTACTGACTCTGCTTTGGTTGCTGCTGCTACTTTGTCTAACCGTTATATTTCTGACCGCTTTTTGCCAGATAAGGCGATCGACTTGGTAGATGAAGCTGCTGCTCAATTAAAAATGGAAATTACTTCTAAACCAGTGGAGTTAGAAGCTATTGAGAGACGGATAATGCAGTTGGAAATGGAGAAACTTTCTATTGAAGGAGAGTTGCAAGGCAGTAATAAGGAGAAAAATGCTGAAGCTACTCGATCTACAACAGTATCTCCTGCTTTGGTGCGCATTACTAATGAAATTAATACTTTAAAGCAAAAGCAGGAAAAATTTTCTTCTCAATGGTCTGGGGAAAAAGAGTTGTTAAATGCTATTAACTCTCTGAAGGCAGAAGAAGATAAAATAAAAGTACAAATAGAACAAGCAGAACGGGCTTATGATTTGAATACGGCAGCTCAGTTAAAATATGGGCAACTAGAAACTGTACATCGCGATCGCGATGTTAAAGAGGCAGAGTTATTAAAAGTCCAGGCTCAAGGTTCATCTTTCCTTCGCGAACAAGTTACAGATGGAGATATTGCCACTATCGTTGCTAAGTGGACGGGTATTCCGGTAAATCGTTTATTGGAGTCGGAACGCCAGAAGTTACTCCAATTAGAGAAATATCTACATCAAAGGGTAATTGGGCAGTCAGAAGCTGTGGAGGTCGTAGCAGCAGCTATTAGAAGGGCGAGAGCCGGAATGAAAGACCCAGGACGACCTATTGGTTCGTTTATGTTTTTGGGTCCGACTGGGGTTGGTAAAACTGAGTTGGCACGGGCATTAGCAGGATTTCTGTTTGACCGAGATGATGCTTTAGTACGAATTGATATGTCGGAATATATGGAGAAACATGCCGTTTCTCGTTTGGTGGGTGCTCCCCCTGGATATGTGGGTTATGATCAAGGGGGTCAGTTATCGGAGGCAGTGAGGCGACATCCTTATTCTTTGGTATTGTTTGATGAGGTGGAAAAGGCACACCCAGATGTATTTAATGTTTTGTTGCAAGTCTTGGATGATGGGCGAATCACTGATTCTCAGGGCCGGGTGGTTGATTTTAGTAACACTGTCATTGTGATGACGAGTAATATTGGTAGTGAGTATATTTTAGATGTGGCCGGAGATGATTCTAAGTATGAGGAGATGTACAAGCGGGTAATGGGAGGATTACGAAAACATTTCCGCCCTGAGTTTTTAAACAGGGTAGATGAGATTATTTTGTTCCATACTTTAAGGAAGGGTGAATTACGTCAAATTGTGGAAATTCAAGTGAGGAGAATTGAGGGATTATTAGGAGAACAAAAGATTAGTTTGAAGTTAACTGATGGAACTTTAGACCACATTACTGAAGTAGGATATGACCCGGTTTATGGAGCGAGACCTTTAAAGCGGGCAATTCAGCGAGAATTGGAAAATCCTCTGGCAAATCTAATTCTAGAGAATAAATTTGTTGGTGGAGATATTGTAGTAATTGATTGTATAGATGGTGGTTTAGTGTTTGAGAAACAAGAGGAGGTGAAATTGCTAAAAAGTTGATACCATTAGGGTGGGATAAATATAACTAAATTAAGCACCTATATGCAGTGGGAGATTCTATCTCCCCAATATAACTAAATTAGGATTTACGCAAAGATACTATATATAGCTTATGACGATTTCGACGGTCTTCACGCTTTGCTTCATGGAATACGGCTAACGCTATACTCCGCGATCGCCTAACTATTTTTATTCAAAAAAAACCTTTAGTTGTTCAAGTTACAGCAGTTTTCATATTGGTAAACCACAGTAGGGACGTTGCATGCAACCTCCCTACAAGGTTTTGGTTATGGCGATGTAGTTCATCAATTTAAAAAGCGCTATAAATAATCTTCATTTTAATTTAAGGATACTTCAATTGGTCGGTTAGATATTTTGATAATAATCCGTGTTTAACTTGATCAGGACTTATAGTTATAGTCATTTCGAAAAGAGATGGAAAAGTTTTTCTGCACCAAACCTAGTTATGGCAACAAATACTTGTATCAATTCTTTATTAAAATGACTATATATAGGCAAACTCACAAACCCGTTTTCTCCTAGATATTTATGTGTTAAAAACAATAATTTACTGTCTTAACCGGGTTTCTTTGCGTAAGTCCTGTTGATAAATACTTTGTCCTATTTTGAAAGCAAATCTTTTTAACAAGTTTCACACGCTTCATTGCACAAAAAATATGATTTTTTTAATTATTCCCAGACGATACTGGCACGGGTCCTAAACCAGTTAATTGTTTAATTCTGGCCTAAAATTCTTCAATTTTCCATCTAGACAAGAGATTCAAATTCTACATCCGTAAGTGATGATTGATTTAGGTTATTAGTGACAATATACTCGGCAACAGTAGGAGGCTTTAAACCAGATTTTTCGGTAACTAATATCATTTGACCTCGTAGTAAGACTTGAGTTATAAGATAGATGGGGCTATGGCCTTACTAGCTTTTTTATATCAAACACCACTTACATACCAACCACTATATATGGTATAGTATGGTGGCTATATATGGTATAGTATGGTGGCTATTAGTCTCTACAGATAAGGTCTTATCTACGAGGGGTGGGTAAGTCCTGATTAAAGTTCTTAGTAAGACTTGAGATATAGTTATTTTAATTTAGATTGAGATAAGTATTTCTTGCTACAACTGAGTTTCAGTAGAAAAAGTTCTCCATTCTTATTTGAAATGACTATATAAGTTATGGATGGGGATATGATTTTAGTACAAACAATTTCCTTTTTATGACTTAATCTCTTATAAATTTTGACTCAACTTGAGATAAATTCATATATAATAAGAATTTAACTACTTATAATAGGAAGTTTAATAGGAATAACTCATGTCCGTATTGCTAGTGATCGCAGTTTTAGGTATTTTGATTATAGTTCACGAGTTAGGCCACTTTATGGCAGCTCGACTCCAAAACATCCATGTTAACCGTTTTTCCATTGGCTTTGGCCCCATAATCTGGAAATACCAAGGGCCACAAACTGAATATGCGCTTCGAGGTTTACCCTTGGGAGGTTTTGTCGGTTTTCCCGATAATGACCCAGATAGCACAATACCTGAAGATGATCTAGACCTATTGAATAACCGCCCCATTTTAGACCGAGCAATCGTTATTAGTGCTGGAGTAATTGCTAACCTCATTTTTGCTTATTTTCTGTTAGTTGCTCAAGTGGGTATTGTTGGTGAATTTTCCAACTATGCTCCTGGAGTGAAAGTTCCAGCAGTTGCTACAGATATTAGTTCTACTGCTGCTCAGGCAGGTATGAGGGCAAATGATATTATTTTGTCAGTTGATAATCAAGAGTTAGGTGCTAATACAGAAGCTATTAGCATTTTGGTACAAACTATTCAAAATAATCCCAATAAAACTTTGGAGATGGAAATTGAGCGTGACGGAGGAAAATTATTTCTTAAAATTACACCAGAATTAGGAGATGATAGCAAAGGTCGCATCGGTGTGCAACTAAGTCCCAATGTAGTTCAATATCGTATTAATAATATTTTTGAAGCTTTTAGTTTTGGTGCTCAGGAATTTCAAAGAATGGTGGTTAGAACATTTCAGGGTTTTTGGCAGCTTGTTAGTAATTTTAGTCAGACTGCAGAGGGGGTAAAAGGACCTATTGGTATTGTAGACATAGGGGTAAAATTTGCTAAGAATAATGTGAGCGATCTGTTTAAGTTTGCTGCACTAATCAGTATTAATTTGGCAGTGATTAATATTTTGCCTTTGCCTGCTTTAGATGGTGGTCAATTGGCATTTCTGGCGATAGAGGGAGTTAGAGGTAAACCTTTACCACTTCGTGTTCAAGAAAATGTCATGCAAACTGGTTTTGTATTGTTATTGGGTTTAGGAGTGTTCCTCATTATTAGGGATATTGCTAATTTGGATGGTGTACGTTCAATGTTTCAGAGATAAATATGGAAGTAATAGGGCTACCCAGAAGTCAGAATTTATAAGTCAAAAGTCATTCTTAAGTAAGTTTGAGCATTTATAAATTTTTACACCTTATTTGGGTAGTGCTATAAAAGTAAAAAGTTAAAAAAAATATTAATAGTTAAGGTTTAGAGTATTTTGTTTACTACTAGATGGACTTACAACACTTTTTAAATTTGATCACCTCAGGTCAGAACCAAAGCCGAGTAGTAAAGTCCCTCATAACTGTAATGGAGGGAAATTAAAACCGTTTTGATTGCTAAAATGTTGATGGTGTAAGGGTCTTGTTCTGTGAGGTAAGGTCAAATTTACCCATGGGAACAAGATGTTGCCACTGGCAAACAATTGAATATTGACAGACCACTACTTCCTTTTTCCTTCCTGAAAATGGTAACAATTCGTAAATTTTCACTGAAGCGACAGCGATCGCTAGAATTACTCATTCGTCTCAAGGGTCTCTATCCGGATGCTACTTGTACTCTAACTTATCAGACCACGGTCCAGTTACTTGTAGCTACTATTCTTTCTGCTCAATGTACTGATGAACGAGTCAATAAAGTTACACCTGCTCTATTTAAGAAATTCCCGGATGCTGTAGCACTGGCAAATGCAGATATAGAAGAACTAGAAAATTTAGTGCGTTCCACAGGATTCTATCGTAATAAGGCTAAAAATATTAAAACTGCTTGTCAAATGATTATTGATAAGTTCAATTCTCAAGTACCAAAGCAGATGGCAGAACTTTTGCAACTACCGGGAGTAGCAAGGAAAACAGCTAATGTTGTTTTAGCTCATGGCTACGGAATTATTCTTGGGGTCACAGTAGATACCCACGTTAAACGCTTAACTCAAAGGTTGGGTTTAACTGAACATTCCGACCCAATTAAAATTGAGCGAGATTTGATGCGGTTGATCCCTCAGCCTGATTGGGAAAATTGGTCAATACGATTAATTTATCATGGTCGGGCAGTTTGTAAAGCTAGAAATCCTGCCTGTGATCAATGTTTATTGGCTAATTTATGTCCTTCAGTGTTACAGTCAAAGGTTGACTGAAAAAAAAAATTATGGTACCTTAAAAGTTATGGGGGAATAACCTAAGATTAAGAGTATCAATTATTTCGGAGGAATAAAGTAACTTATCATGGCTAAAAAAAGCATGATCGAGCGTGAGAAAAAACGCAAAAGATTAGTAGAAAAATATGCAGAGAAACGTGAAGAACTCAAACAACAATTTATGCAAGCAGAAGATTTAGAGGAGAAAATAGAACTCCATCGTAAACTTCAGAGACTACCTCGTAACAGTGCTCCTAACCGTGTTAAGAATCGTTGTTGGTTAACTGGACGTCCAAGGGGATATTATCGGGATTTTGGGCTCTCTCGTAATGTTATCCGAGAAATGGCCCATGAAGGTTTACTACCAGGAGTGGTGAAGTCTAGCTGGTAGTTTATAGCTTTCTACCTACCCTTAGGGGTTTGGTCTCCAAACCCCCAATTTTATCAAAACTTCCCTAAAGTGATTAACTTAAGATTTATTCAGAAATGGGGTTGAAGGACAAAATTTCGCGAGAGGGAAAAACAATAATTAGGTTAATAAACTAGGTTTCTTGTTTTGAGTCGTAGGTCCTGAAATTTAAACGTTGAAATTTTTTATTGCCCACAACAACTTTCTATTCCCAGACTATCTAATAGTAATTCACTAACAGCATTGGCGATCGCAAACTCCCCATAAAAACTCTGGGAAAAATCAAAGGCCTGCATTTCCGTAATAATAGCAATTACTAATGAGCCTAAATCATTTTCCCCTTCCATGCGGTGGCGAACAAATATTTGGGCTGCTCTATTGGCAATATCTTCGTTCACTTTTTCGGGAATAAACTCCTGATTGAGCCATTTATGTAAAGAACTTTTCAACCATTGGCCTTCTTCTTGGGGGTTTTGTGTTATTGGTAAAGTGATTGCTTTGATTGGTTCAAACATGATTTGAAAATTTATATTATCAAGTGTTAATAGTATTTCTATGATAGAATATAACGTTGATTCAATCATACAAGGATATGCTCAAGGCTACTTCCTCATGGCAGATGATGAAAAGAGTAGTTTGGAGTGGTATGGTAGTCGTAAGCGAGCCTTAATTCCTTTAGATGAAAGATTTCGCTATCCACGGTCGCTACGTCGTGTAATTAATCAAAATCGTTTTACTATTGCTATTAATCAAGATTTTGAAGCTGTGGTTGAGGGTTGTGCAGATCGAGAAACAACTTGGATCTCTGAGGAACTAAAACAGATTTACAAAGAGTTAAATAAAGTCGGATATGCTTATAGTTTTGAGACTTGGCAAGGAAATGAACTTGCTGGCGGAATTTTAGGAATTGTCATTGGGGGTGCTTTTATTGGGGAGTCAATGTTTTACAATATTCCAGAGGGGTCGAAGGTGGCTATGGTAAAGTTGGTGGAGCGACTGCGAGAGCGACAGTTTGTTTTTTTTGATGCTCAGATGAATAACCCCCACTTGGAAAGATTTGGAGCTCATAGCATCAGCGAGAAAAAATATAAAGCACTTTTGAAATTGGCGTTAATTCGTGGATGTAGCTTAATATAGTAGGGAGTATGTAGGGAGGTTCCATGAAATATCCTTACAGAGTATCGGCAAAAATATTTCTCCGTCTAAAGATTTCATAAGTTTATCTAAAATTACTTACAGCAGTTTTCATGTCAGTAGACCACAGTAGGGACCTTGCATGCAACGTCCCTACAAGGTTTTGGTTATGGCGATGTAGTTCATCAATTTGAAAAGCGCTGTAAAGACCAGGGCTATAATTTTAATTTAGTGCTACCAGAAAAGTAAGTACACAATGGTGACTGGATGTCGTTGTTGTGTATAGGTATTAGATATTTGGATAAATCAGGACTTACCCAGGCAAACTGAGAAACCCGGTTTCTCGTAGATATTTATGTGTTAAAAACAATGATTTACTGTCTTAACCGGGTTTCTTTGCGTAAGTCCTGTAACTAATAACTGTTTGATTTATCGTCATGTAGTTATTAGGTCAAAAAGAGAAAAAAGAATGAGAATAGCTTACCAATACAAATTACCTCCAACTCAAGGATAGTTAGGATTGCTATATAGTTGATCTAATACAATTTTAACACCTTCTATAATTAGATGAGGTTGATCTATCCAAACAAAATGGCTACTTTTATTTGCTTGAAGTTCCACAAAATTTGTTGATAGATTAGATAAATCTTTATGCATTTGTTCCCGTAAATTGTTAGCTGCTTTTAGAGAAATTAAAAAACTCCAGAAAAAAGATTGGAAAAAAGAATTAGCTTTGATACTAACTATCGGCATTGAATCAAATTTATTAGCAACAACGAGCTCCTCTCCACTATTATTTAGATTGAGTATTTCTCGACACATGGTAATCCAGTGTTTAGAACGACAAAAAGAACGTTTTACTGAATTTCTAGACTCTTGAGAAAACTGCCGTAATTCAGGTTTAAGAAATTCAAATATTCCACAGCATCTTAGTACCTGAATAATTCCTAATATTGAGCCGAAAATAGACATAACAAAACCTGAAATAAAGAATAGTTTCAAAGCTTGTAATTGGATGGGCATTTTCAGCATTCTAGTCTCATGTAGTCCATCTGTAAGTATCATTCCCACAACTTTTTCAGGGAAGCGATAGGCATACAATCTAACATTGTAACTGCCAAAAGAATTTCCTAATAAAATGTAAGGTGGCTGAATTTTGGCTTGAGTGAGTAGAGTATCTAATTCTTCTACAATTTGACTGCTAGTTCTAGGATGGGGGCTATGTTCGCTCCATCCATATCCAGCTCGGTCGTAAATACATACTCGCCCAAATTTTGCCAGTTTTTCTACCAGGAAATATCCCTCTATTCCCCCTAAACTATGGTCTAAAATAATTGTGGGATTAGTTGGATTAGTTTCTCCTACGATGTACAGATGTAGACGATAACCACCAACATCAAATAGTTTTCCTGGAGGTAGTTTTTGATTTTCAATCTGGACAGTGATACCTTGATAAAGTATTGTAGTAATTATCAGAATAGTTTTGATAGATAACGACATTTTTGGTATTCCTATAGATATAGTAATCCTATCTGAAGATTGAAATAAATCGACTACTTTAAGGTAGAAGGAACTTATCTTGCAGGAACAAGAGTTGGAGATATTTTTTAAGAAAGTTCATGATTTGACAAATTATTTAGGATTGGTATTCTTAATAGATAAATAATAAGAAATAATTTTCTGATTACTAGTACCTAATCCCTTAAACATTTAAATTAAATATTTTTATTCAATTTTCTGCTCCGTAACTAAGGTAGAACTTACCCATTCTCCTTTGTCATTATAACTACGAATAATTCGTTGACGAAGTTGGGGTTCAACTAACCAGCCAATTTCAAAGTATAAAGGTTTTCTAAACTCAATTTTGACTGGCAAAGTAGCAGATCCACCATCAGGAAGTAAAAAGACTTTTGCAGGTCGAGGACTTTTCTCAAAGTGTAAAATTGAACCTTCAATTTTAGCACTAGAAGTAATAATTTGGGGATTTTTGTTACCAAAAGTAATTTCCTGAACTAATCGACCTGTATTATCAATGTTTAACTTCATTTGAGTTGGATAAGTATCGGTTCTGCCCAGATCAGGATACATAGTTATAGCTTCTCCCTGCCATTTTCCTAATAAAGCATCTACTGTCAAAGGAGGATTTTCTGCAGCATCTGTTCCAGCTCGTTTTTCCCGAATTAAAGTTAATTTATCAAAATTCCCATCCTGGTTAAATAATGGGACTAAACGTAGACGACGATTTTTATTAATTAAACAAAACTCAGCAACACATTTTGAAAAAGGTACTATTCTAATTATTCCTCTAGAAAAAGCACCATTTTCAAAATATAAAATATTTTTATCTGTAGTCTGATAGTCTATCACTATTTCATTAACTTGTGACTCAGGAGTTTTGGCAAAAGAGTAAAAGCGACGTAGTGTTAAGCGTACTTGTTTATTCTGGTCATCAAGACTTTCTAAAATCAGGATACTAGGGGTATCTTGCAGTATTTCTGCTTCGCTAGAAATGCCAGTAAATGAACCGTGCCATTCACCAAGATTTTGTAGAAAATTTTCCCATTGCGTTTTCATATTTTTTAGTAGATTTTTGTGATTTTTTATGACCTTAAAAGGGATAAAAAAAATTCATGAAACCTGCCCATAATCTTAGTTTAAATCTATGGTGGCCAGATGGGGATTATTAATAAGACTAATTACTAGAAGTAATGTTGTCTTTAGATAATACTTCAATTATTAAGTAATTAATAGAGAGTTTTAAGTTTTTTAAGAATTATTAGTTAGTAGGGTGTCAATTTCTTTACAGCATTTAGCACTACCTGTGAGGTACATATTTAGTGGACAAGGTTCCTGCAATAAAATAGTTGTACTACCTACTCCTTGTAGATCATATCTCGGATTAATACTTTATGTTTACCACTCTGACATATCCCCACTCTCTATTCCCTAAAACTAACTGTATTTTAATTAGAATAAGTGCTTTTCTCGTCAAAACTAATTCTACCTGGACCAAAGGCAGTTACCATTAAAAGCCCTCCCATTAATCCCAGATTTTTCATAAAGGCAACTTCTTGAGCAGGCTCTATAAAAACATTATGAAAAATTAGAGTTGCTGGAATTAGAAATCCTACTAATACAAGAGCTCCATAACGAGCTTTATAACCCATTAGAACAGATAATCCACCTATTAAAAGAACAATAATCGTTGGAATTAATAACCAACCAGGAACTCCTGAAGATTCCATATATTGTTGAGTACTTGCTCCACTAAAAATTTTACCAATACCAGATTTGATAAAAATGGCAGAGAGGAATATTCTAGCTAAGAGTGAAGTCCAAGGCTGCATATTTTTCATATTACTTGATCAAAATAACATTCTTTTATATTCTCGTTTCAGTTGAAATTTACAAAGTTTATTTAATAAAATTTTAATTTTGAATTGTCTTAAGAAATACTTAACTTGACCCATAGTTGTAATTTGATTTGAATCTAAATAAATAATATAGAACTCGACTATACAATATATGTTTGTAATTCTATCTATAACTTCAATATTCAATATTTAAGATCCTCATATTCTCATTTTCCCCAACTATATAATAAGTATTCAACCAGATTTGATATAACTTTTATATTTTTATGTCTGAGGGTAGTGAGTAGGAATTTGTTAACTATCCCTTCTTGGAAAATAGGTAGGTGGAGTCATAGAATACTAATCTGAAATCCTTATCTCTGTTGATCATTTTCAGTAATTGCTTTTTTAAAATTCCCAAATATTTTCTGCACAATCCCCCTGAGGACTACTATATAATAAGTAGAAATATGATAGGTGATAAATTGATTTAATTATCTGGTTATTAAGTTAAATTTTTTGAGAACTTTTATTTTATGAAAAAATTTGCTTTATTTCTATCTGTTGCTTCAGTTCTTTTTACTAACAACTTAGCTTTGGCAGGAGAACATGGTGCTAAATGTCTCCATATAGAGAGTGGTAAAATGAAAGGATGTATAGTTATTGTATCTACAAGAGAAAATACCTTTAAAATGAGTTTTCGGTCTGATAAATATGAAAATGATAACCTGAGGTTGAGAAGTCATAAAATTATTGAGATTTCAAGTGGTGAACACGCTCAAAAAAGAACTAAAGAAACTATTGGAGCTAGTTTGGTTCTTGGTCCTCTGGGAGCATTAGTCGGTTTATTTGGTAAGGAAAAACGGACTCAATTTGCAGTTGAATATGTGGATACTCAAAATCAAACAAATATAGCTTTGATTGATATTAAAACAAAAGATAGTGAGGCTTTAATACAAGACTTGGAAAGTTTGACTGGTTTAAAGATTCGGACTACGGAAAATCCTCAATAACAGATATATAGTTGTTTCACTTTAGATTGAGACAAGTGTTTCTTTCTATAAAAGTGTTTCACCAGAGAACATATGTCTCATTCTTATTTTAGAAAACTAAATCGGGCAAATCAATAAGTTGCGATAGAATCAGAAAAAAAATCTTTGAAACTCTCAATAAAGATTGAGGCTCAACTATGATAAAGAGGAGGAATTATTATGTCTAATTCATAAATAAAAAATGACAAAACAATAGAAAATTAATTATTTTTTTGAGGTATTTTTTCTCAATTAATATGGATTTATTTGATTATTGAATTAATGGTTTTTCCCATTATTATGAAAGGAGTAAATATCATATATAGCTGAGTGGGGTAAGAGATAATTACTACTGATTTCCTGACAAGACCTGATTTTACATTCCCTGATATTATTCTACTAATTTAGAAGTTAAATTCTGACTTGACTATTTTGTATTTTGATAAAAACAGGACTGGTACCTCCTGAGGGTGAGGGCGAATACCAGAAAGCCCTTACATATGGCTTCCTTATATGAATTTGTGTAAGTGCTGAAAAATACAAGAAAAATTAACTGATAACTGTTCTGAAGTTTTTGATTATTTGGCTGTAATTATGAAAAATAAATTAATTAGTTTTATATCTGCTTTTTCCTTGGTTTTTCCTATTGATGTTGCTTTAGTAAGAACTCATGGTGCTTACTGTTTAAATCAGAATAATGGGGAGTTAAAACCATGCGAGGTTATTATAAATACAGATGCTGAAACTCTAGATATAAAGTTTAGAAAGGAAGAATTTCAAGATGCTAACTTGAATTTAAATAAAAATGATATTACGGAAATTTCTACAGGACAGTATGCTAAAAGCCAAGTAGAAAAAAGTGTCGCTAAGGGTCTATTTTCTCCTCTCGGTGGCATAATTAGTGCAATAGATAAGCAAGCTAGAGTTCAAGTAGCAATTGTTTATTGGGATGATGGAAATAATCAAAATATAACTGTGATTGATGTTCGTAGTCGAGATGCTCTGTTGTTTAGAAAAGACCTGGAACTTATGACTGGATTAAAAATTAAGAGGTAGAGGTTAAGGAGGTTAGAAGTTATAACTCAGAAGTTATTTTTGTAATGAAGATTTAGAGTAAACTTCTCCAAAAATTTTGTCTTTAAAGGGGCATTTTATATCATTTCTAGTGGGTAAGTCTTGGTAATGTATCAATTGAGTGATCCGCAAAGAAACCCAGTTTATAAAGTAAATCATTGTTTTTAACACATAAATATCTACGAGAAACCGGGTTTCTGAGTTTGCCTGACTAAGTCCTGGGTAATGTATCAATGAACTTTACAGCATTTTTCATGTCCCTCGACCAAAGTAGGGACGCCCTTATGCAACGTCCCTACTGTGCATGCAACGTCCCTACAAGGTTTTGGTTATGGCGATGTGGTTCATCAATTTAAAAAGCGCTGTAATTATAAATATCAAGGCCCATGTTTGAAATAGAAAATGGGAAATAATTACTTGACTTTTTTAGAGTAATACTTTA
>JAKQYE010000011.1 GCA_023356605.1 Trichodesmium sp. MAG_R02
GAAAGACTTTATCCTTTTCTAAAAAGCTTATTACCATCTAGGAGCTATTTGGTATTTCATTAATCATTATAATGAAGCGATCGCTTCACTGTAATTTTATCACTACATATACAGGACTACCTTCTTTTTTAGTTGAATTATTATTCAATTTATTGTCTCAAGTTATCACTATATATACCATTAAGCCTGTTTTTTACACCCTAAGGAGTTAAAAGTTTTAAGCTGATAAAATCTTAACGGATTACTTTTGAATAAATAAATTTTATAGTCGTTTCAATTAAGATTGAAACAAAAATTGAGTGTAATAAAATAATGTATTCAACTATTAATACATCTCCTGATAACATTATTGGTAATTATTGTGGTAAATAGCGTCTCACTTTTATTTAAATAACTATAACTATTCCTGAAACATTCAAATCCTCTAAAACTATTACTTGGTTTTCGTCTTTTATTTCAGTAGATAACTTATGCAAAAAATCCGTTCTAGCATATTTTAATTTGCCATGAAATTTAGCCAGATTCAGCCTGGCTTTTTCACACCTTTATCAATGATTATCTCCATAAAGTATCTCATTTGATGTAAGCATTCAGCTTGAGGGCTTTGACTAAGTCATGCTGAGCAAAAAGATGCATGAAAGTAATAAATTACTTAGTATTGTTGATCATCTTTTTCATGTCGGACTTTTACTCTCTTCCCCCTAGAAGATAATCTATTATTTAGCATAAGTACTACAAAAATCAATTAGAGCAGCAAAACGATAAAACCTTTATCCGATAGAATGCTTTAATAATGCGATCGCGATCTTAGACACGGAATTACGGGAAAAACTATAGTACAAACTCCAAAAAGAATATTTACCAGAACAATTATTGGTAGTTATTTATAGTTTAATCTAGCTACGCTAAAGTACAAATATGCCGAATTCTATTTTGGATTTGTTCAGATGTCTGAAGTTGATTAAATTGGAAAAAATGTTCTAATATACCCTTTAACTTGTTGAATATTTACATCCAAGGAAAGGTGATGCAACAGTTTAAGTCTTAAAAGACGAATAATATATTCAACTAAATTAAAATTAGGGGAATATGTTGGAGTATGAATAAAATCTACAACAATTTTATCTTATATTTGAGCATTAATGAGATGAAATTTTAATTGAGATTTCATTTTATTTTTATCTGTCGAGTCCTGAGCTAAAATAATAGTGAACTTATCAAATCCTTCTCTTAAACAATCTTGAAATCATTGTAAAAAGTAATCCGAAACCTCCTCTGTTTTAGATTTTTCTTTTAATTTTAAATACTCAAGACAAGTATTGACATCAACTGAAATCATTCCATTCAATTTATTCCTACCTCCCTTCTCATTACTGGGCACTTCAGGGCGTGTATTTTTTTCTGCCCATCTGTAAAAAATACTTGGACGCTCATAAACAGCAAATTCATCAAAAAATACTATTTTCTCTTTCTCTTTTTTAGATTCCAAATTTTTTCAGACTTAATATAAATATTTTTTGCTGTTCTTGGCTGGCATTAGCATAATCTATATGGGATTTTTAATATGATAAATTTAATTCATTACTCCATACTGAAAAAGTTTGGGAAAATCAAAGATTTGACCCTCTGCAAAAAAATTAAATAATCACTTAACTATTTTAAAATAATTACAAAGATGATCAAATGCAATCATAAAGTTTTTGGTTTGTAACCAAATATCTTTTACAGGGTTTTTTCTGGGGCATTCGGAGCAAATTTTAGACAATTTATCCACCATTTTTATTCGGGTTTTTCTTGATTAATTAATTTCAATAATTCTCGAAACTCTTGAGAGTTATGATAACTTGCACCATTATAGCAAAAAATACTTATCTCAACTTAAATTCAAATGACTATACCAATAATTCCTCCCTAACTTTTTTTCTTTAACTAATTCATCATTTTTATCTGGATTTATATGAGTTAGTTTTTTTCCAAGTTATTCCCGCTTCTTTGAGTAAGTTATAATAACTTTGTAATCGATCAAAAACCACATCATATTGCTTTTTTTTTTTATTTTTGCAAATCTGATAATCTTAGGTTAATTTGTCCCCTCATCCACTCAATTATTTGCTCTTTTTCGACCGCCTTTAAGTAACTGTTTGTTCCAATATAATTGAAGTTTTAAACTTTCTACCCTATGAAACATTACTTGATTTTTCCATTCACTAATAAAACTGCTGAGTTACATTTTATAATTCTTTAATTTCACGGTAGGATTTTCCCGACAAAATCATTTTGACGTGCCTAGGCTCTTTTTATTTTAGGACTTACGCAGTACCGCTATATATGGTGTCAAAAATTATTATTTTTAAGATATTGCCACTATACATAGTGCCGTTGCGTAAGTCCTGATATTAATCAATACAAACTTTTTAGATGAAATGATTCGTACAGGTCAACTATGATAATAAGGATGTTACCTCTAATTTTCCAGTTATGGCCATAATTTCTTCGAAAAAACAATCTCCTCAACCAGAAAGGCCAGATAAAGACATTCTCTTAGCCTCCGAAAGCCAGACGCCATATAAGCATAAAACGAAAAAATCAAAGTCTCAAGCTGAAACAGTGGAAGTAGAAGCTTTATTAGAAGCAGAGGCATCTGCTACAGAAAAAAGTGGTGATCAAAATGAGGAAAAAATCCGACCTCAAAGGTTAGATGAATATATCGGACAGAAAGACCTAAAAGAGGTGTTGAATATTGCGATTTCGGCAGCTAAATCTAGAAAAGAATCTCTAGACCATTTACTATTGTATGGCCCTCCGGGATTGGGGAAGACTACTATGTCTCTAATATTGGCAGCAGAAATGGAGGTTAATTGTAAGATTACAACTGCACCTGCTATTGAAAAGCCTAGAGATATAGTTGGTTTGTTAGTAGGTTTACAAAAAGGGGATATTTTGTTTATAGATGAAATTCATCGCCTTTCTAAAATGACCGAAGAAATACTTTATCCGGCGATGGAAGATTTTCGACTAGATATTACGGTTGGGCAAGGTAAGAGTTCTAAGACTAGGAGTATTCCTCTGAAACCTTTTACCTTGGTAGGAGCAACTACTAGGGTGGGTTCTTTGACTTCTCCTCTGCGCGATCGCTTTGGAATTATTCAGAGGTTACGGTTTTATGAGGTTGATGAACTGAGTTTAATTATTATCCGAGGGGCAAAAGTTTTAAATACGGATATTACAGAGGATGGTGCTGAGGAGGTTGCCCGTCGTTCCCGGGGTACGCCTCGAATTGCTAATCGTTTATTGAGGAGAGTGAGAGATTATTCGGAGGTGAAAAAGTTGACTCCGATAAATGCTGAGGTTGCAGGTGAAGCTTTGGAGTTGTTTAATGTTGACCCTCTGGGTTTGGATTGGACTGACCGTAATTTACTGAGGACGATGATTGAGAATTATAATGGTGGCCCTGCTGGTTTGGAGACTATGGCTGCAGCGACGGGGGAGGATGCTCAAACTATTGAGGAGGTTTATGAGCCGTATTTGATGCAGATTGGATTTATGCAGCGTACTCCTCGTGGTCGGGTTGTGACTTCGGCAGGTTGGAGGCATTTGGGTTTTAGTCCGCCCGATGAGCAGTTGAGTTTGAAGTTGTAGAGAAATAGATACAGCGCTTGACCTTGTTTCAAGGTACAGAAACGCGGGCAGAGTGACTGCACTACATGATTTTTACCAAATACAGCCGCATATCATTTGCTCCTTATCTGCTGTATTTATAGATATGTTCATCATCTAGCTTTACTATCAACTTTTGTGGGAAAAGCTAATGTTTGCAGAGTTTAGAGTTAATTAGGTTTTGCTGAATAAATCTAAAAAACTGACACAATAAAGTCTGAGTCAAGGACAATATAAAACTTTTTTGGTAGTGAGTGAAGTTTATCGTCAGCAAAAATATATGTGGGATAACAAAGAACAACGAATAGATGACAGAATAGTAAGTATAAATCAACCTCATGTCCGTCCAATAGTGAGAGGAAAAGCCGGAAAAAATACGGAATTTGGTGATAAATTGTCTGCAAGTTGTATAGATGGATATGTATTTTTACACAGAATAAGTTGGGATAACTATAATGAATCAGGAGACTTAGAGGCTCAAGTAGAAGAATTTAAAATTACACAGGTCATTATCCACAGTCGGTTCATGGCTTTGCAAATTTACAGGACAAGAGAAAACCGTAAATTCTGTAAAGAGAAAGGTATTAGAATTAGCGGTCCTCCCGTGTGTTGACCACCCAAAAATATTGATAAAGAACAGAAGAAACAAGCCAAGGAGTGATGAAAGATTACGGAACAATATTGAAGGTAAATAAGGCCTGCGCAAAAAGAGGATTTAGTCTAGAAAAAGTGATGACCAAACTTTCTGCAACTTCCACGACTGCCATCGCAATTACTTTCTTAGTCATCAATCTTTCCACCCTCTTAAAAGAGGCTTATTTATTTGGTACTTTTTTGGATAAAAAACTGTTTTTGTGGTGTGTTTAATAATTTCAGCTTATAATTGAGTGAATGATGATAATAAAAAATCATCCTCATTTTTATTTGAATAACAAGTCAACTGTTTTCCGACTTTTTCAGCAAGCCCTAATTAATAAACAGGACTGCAAAAATAAATTTTGATATATTAAAATTTCAATGAAATATCTGTGAAAAGCTTTTTCAGTCTTAATTTCCAGAGATTTATGTTGGTAGAATTTCAAGATATAGTTATTAGTGGTGTATTCGCTTCTGAATTCTAAGAAATACTATGAGGTAATGATAATGCTTGGTGATTTTTTACTAGACAATTCAACATTAACAGAGCAAGTTGAAATTAAAACATCAATTATCAAGATCCGAGGCAAAACTTTAATATACGGGAATGTTGTTTATCAAATTCGCAATATTACAAGTATTGGTTTAGTCAAACGTACAACTGTGAAGCAAACACCTAAGTGGTACTGGAGTTTTCTTTCTATGGGTGTTATGCTAGTTTTTGTTCCCAACTTATTTGCCAGAATATTTGGGGCTTTAATTATTGCTTTAGGTGTTTGGTTGCTTTATCAACATCATATTAATAAAATTTCTGAAAAATATGGTATGACTATTTTCACTAATTCAGGGGATAAAAGAACTTTTGTTAGTCGCAGTGAAGACTTCATCAAGAAGGTAATCTTAGTGTTATATAATGTGATGAATGGTGAACAAAATGAGTCTATAAATTTAAACTTTGATACAATGACAATAGACCGTTCTATGAATTTAAAAATTGGACAAAATATTAGTTCTCCTATTGTTGGGGGCTCTGTGATTGGAGATATTGTTAACGAAATTTAGAAATTAATGAAACAAATTGTTGAATATAAAGGAGGTCAAATATGGAAGATAAGACGATTAAACGAGATGTTACAAGAACTGGAAGTAATATCGAAATTGGAACTAATATAGATTCACCTTTTGTATTAGGCAATGTCGAAGGTGGTTTTCATTATAAAACTCAACAATATGCACCTCAATATAAGCAATCTCTAGTGGAAGCTGCTGAAGAAATTCAGGAACTTTTAAACTACTTTTATAAAAATTGCTCTCCCCAAGAAGCTGAACAAAAAGCAGCAGAGGAATTAGCAAATAGAGCAAAGCAACATCCTTCATTTAAAGAAAATCTCAAAACTTGGACTAAGTCTTTAGTCAGTAAAGGTAGTGAAACAGCAGTAACTGAAGTAGTGAAGGAAGGAGTTAAGCGAGTTATTCCTCTTGCTATAACAATGCTAGTCTAGATAAATAAACTAAAAACTTTTATACTAAAAGTAGAAAATCAGAGGACATTAAGGCCACCAAAATTTTAAAGAACTAACTGATTTTCTTAACTGCCTATCTCATCTACTTTTTTCAGTCGGTGAGGCTTTTAGATTTAAATATCAAGAACTCAATGTTTTAGATACAAAAAGTTGATTCTTTTGATACTCCCAGGCTCAATAATATAGTTATAGTCTGGGATTCTTGCTTCTTTCAAATTATTTCTTAACTAAACTTAATTAATTTGCAAATATCAAGTATAAAATAAAGTATAAAAATATTTAAGAGTGACAAGTAAGCTTAATGGTAGATATAGTAATAATTTGAGACAATAAGTTGAATTATTATTCAACTTTAAAATAAAGCTTATTGAGCTTGGGAGGTAGCGATCGCCAATTCACTCTTATCCATCATCTGAGTTGATTATTTATTCATTTAAAAAGTTTTGGAAATAGTTTAAAATATGAGAAAAAAAGGGTTAGTAATTACAAAGAAAAATCAATAAAAGTGAATATATTAGGCTTTTATCAAGGCCATATTAAGTAAAAATTGAGTCCATCTCAAGTAATAACATTACAAATATTATTGTACGTGAGTATTCAGAAATAAAACTGTACAGATATCAAAATTAAGTAATTATTTTCCCCTACCAATAAAATTAGAAAGTAAGGGCAACATATACAAAGGTTTTTGACTTTAAAAGAGTTTAGCCTACCTTTATTTTGGTTTCCTTTAGTTAAAAAAATCAGAGAAAATTTATTTAGTATAGCAATCGAACAAAAGCTTAGGACGCTTTCTCTATTCCGGATTGGCTCATACAACCGAGATAGATGTCTTAACCTATGCTTCGACTGCTATATTTCCTCAGAATTAGTATTAATTTTAGATAGAACTCAGTGGCAAAATACTAATATATTAATGATTAGTTTAGGTGGTAAAAAGAGATCAATACCATTATATTGGAAAATTTTAACTCATAAAGGAGCTAGTAATTTAACCAAACAAAAAGCAGTAATTCGTTCAGTCATAAGATTATTAAAAGGTCAGAAAATTATAATATAGTCATTCTGATTTAGATTGAGACAAAATATTTTTGCTGTGAAAGGGTTTTAGCTGAAAAAGTATCCCACTCTTATTCGGAATAACTATAACAGCAGATAGAGAGTTCCATAGTATTTTTCTATCTCACTGGTTAAAAAGATATCACAAGTTTGATGTATGTTTTGTTTTTAGACAAAAAAAATCGACGATGATTAAACGAGGTAAAAATATTGTAACCTCTCGGAATTAAAAGTAAATGTCGGTGAAACTAAACTATTATTGAACCAAAAAATAACCAAAATCTTGAAGGTAAAAACATATAATTTACTCGTGTATAAAAAAACAGAAATATCGTCAAAAATATGTTCTAGACAAATGGTATATTCTCTCTAATTTATCATCTCCTGAAAAGATTAAAAAAATATATAGCCAGAGAATGGGAATTGAAGCAATGTTTAAAGACTATAAAACTGGTGGTTATAATCTAGAATCAGCTAAGGCTAATGAAATAAGATTAAATAATTTAATTTTATTAATAGCTATTTCATACACAATTAGTTCTTTTCAAGTCCAAAGAGTTAAAAATAAAGGGGTTCAAGAATATATATCAAGAACTAATGAAAAAGGCAGAAAAGAAAGAAGACACAGTAGTTTTTTTTGTAGGGTTATCTATGATTTATTGGGCAATAAATGACGATTTTATCTGGAAATTAGTAGAAAATTTAATGAACCTTAATCATCATAAATTACTATATTATTGAGGGGGGTGCTTAAAACGATGAATACAGTGGTTGATTAGACTGTAATTTTTGATTAACAATAAATTAATTTATGTGAGGAGTTTAATAAAAATATTATATTCTCATAAAGCTTGAATAAATAATCAACTCAGATAGTGGATAAGAGTAAATTTGCGATCGCTACCTCCCAAACTAAATAAGTTTTATTTTTAAATTGAATTATTATTCAACTTATTATCTCAAATAATTACTATATCTACCATTAAGCTTACAAGTCAGCCCGTGAGCAAATTCAGATTAATTTTAGTATTAATTTTTGTCTTCTGGCTTTGGTTTTCCCACCTACAAATGAGAATTGATAAGGCACATTCTAAAGTGCGGGCATCTTGTCCACGAAGGATGTACCTCACTAAGGTGGGAACCTGTACACTATTTTGTTGGGTTGAGACACGAAACTCAACCTACAATTCTTACTTCCCCCTATTATCCTTCCAAAAACCCCTTGACTGTTTCAACGGGAATAGAAAAAGCAGGATGATTAAATATTGCTTTCAATGTTTCAAGACCCCCTGCTTTCCAAGCATTTATTAGTCGCTGTCTGAAAGTTGGATTATTATTTATTTGCTGTTGAATGGCCGTTTCTGCCAAAGCTTCATTTGCAGTTATGGGATTTTGGGCCAGATGTTCTAATAGTGGTTGAATTTCCTTTCTAAGTTGCTCAATTTCTGCCTCTAGTTGACATTTTTCAAGTGTTTCGTCAATATTTCCTGTTTTTAAATTACTATCATCTACATTTTCCCGTATATTCATAGATGTATTGCTTTCCTTAGAAAGTGAATCTTTAGGACTGCGAATACTTCCAGTCTTCGTAGTAGTATTTGTTACTGAAGCAGTAACGATAAGAGACGTAATATTTTTCTTACTCATAGTTTCACCTTTTGTTTTTATATAAACTAAATGTAGCATTTTTGAAAGAGTTGTAGAAAATTGTTAACCTAAAATAGTTTCCAATAACTAGTTTGTTAGGTTGTTTAAACTACCACTTTTATTTTAAATTAAGAATCCAGTAAAAACTAAATTTGCTCATTCTCTTTATTGGATGAATCATTGGATGGAGTTTCATTATTCTTTGTATCCTCTTCATCTTGTTCTAAATCTTCATCTTGTTCTAAATCTTCATCTTGTTCTAAATCTTCATCTTGTTCTAGATCTTCATTAGGAGAGGTTTCGATATTTCCTGTAGCAAATGAATTATCATGCATTTCTCCTTGAGTATTAGTATTGACTGAAGAATCGTTTAAGCTGTCATTTGCAGATTTCGCGCTGGCACTTGCGTAATTATTGATTATATTCTGACCTCCTTCTTTTAAGAGATTAGTAATCACAGCAGCCGCTGATGTTTTTCCTTCAATTATTTTAGAAAAATCGGCTTCACTAATTTGTATTTCGCCATCTTTTTTCGGACTCCAGTCAATACAAGAAATAGTGCAATCTGGATTTAACTTAATACCACCTCTTTGAGTTTGAAAAAAATTTGCACAATCAAGGATACATTTATTCAGATTTAATAGGGTTAAATCTGCGTATCTAAAATCAACTCCTGTTAAATTACTATCTTCAAATTCACTACCTCTTAAATTAGCATCGTAGAAGTTAGCTCTCACTAGCTGAGATTTTTCATAAAATTTGGCTTCTATCATTGTTACTCGAAGTAACTTTACCTCATTCAAACAGCACTTTTTAAATGTACTACCAGAAATATCAGCATATGAAAGATCCGCTGATTTCATAATTGTGCTAGTAAAATCAGTGTTAGAAAATTCACACTTACGAAGTTTAGATTTAAATAAACGTGTGCCTTCAAAGTGACTTTCTTCAATTGTTGTATTTTCACTAATTTCAACCCGATCCATTAAAGCACCATCAAATTTACATTTACTGATTTTAAATTTACACTGACTAGGAGAATCCGGTTTGACTCCAATATAGCAATCAATTGATTCATTATTCTTATCATTTTGCTTATTATTTTTATCTACCTGTGTTCTAAAAGCCTTAAATTTAGAATGAGAAAATATAGTCTCTGAGAACATACAATCGTAAAATTTACAAGCTACAAGTGTTGCTAATAAAAAATTAGCATTAGATAAATTGCAATCTTCAAATTTGCTACAAAGTTCGGCTTTTTTGAAACTAGAATCAGTCAAATTACAATTTTTAAAAATCAGTATTTCATCATTTTCTATTCTCTGTTTATCATAACTGGTAATACAATTATCAAAAGTAGCCTCTTTGAAATTATCACATTGAGAAAACTCAACTTGAGTTAACTTTGAATTATTAAAAGTAGCCTCTTTGAAATTACTACATTGAGAAAACTCAACTTGAGTTAACTTTGAATTATTAAACTTTGCACGATTAAGATTAGAGTTGAAAAATTTCACCTGATTAAGGTAACTATTAGAAAAATTTACACCTTGAAGTTGAGAGTCAGAAAACTCTACATTAACTAACTGGCAGTTAGCACATGAAAATCCATCAAATACTGCTTCCAAATTTGAAAACTTACTATCTACTACTCTAATTCCAAATTCACTACAGTTTTCCAGAAATATTGTTGGTTCAATAGTATCTAAATCCTCTTGATTAACTTCAGCTTTAAATATTATCCTAACTAAATTATTGCTATTGCTGATTTCTATTTTATCTCCCCCTCTCAGTTTACCTGTAGTCGAACTAAGAGAAGTCGGAGTTTTTTGGTCACTATTAGAACTCAGAGAAGTCCTAGTTTTTGGATCAGTATATTGACAGAATTTAAAACCATCAACTCTTGACCAAGAAATTCTGATAAAAAACCAGCATTTTGAAGTTAAAGGTAATTGCTTTTTTTCTTTGAAGGATTCCACTAATATTTGAGGTTTATTTAGACTACCGTAAACTATTACACTACAAAGATTTCCTTCATATAAATAAGGGACTTCAAAAGGTTCTGGGGCAGGAATTTTCTGCCCTTTAATTGCAAGAAAAAAACTAATCTTCATAACTCTCAATAACTTTACTATCAATAACATCTTTTATCTGTGCTGATATTCTTGAAGGATTATTCATAATTTCCTCTGTCGTGAATACTAAACTTTGTATTCCTTCCATGCTTTGCTCGTGACTTAATTTAGATTTAAAATTAATTTCATCTTCAGTTTTCCATTTTTGATCACATCCTTTTAATTCTTCATCTCGGCAATAAACAACAACATTTTAGTACTTGTGTGCTATTGTCCTATTCATTTTTTGATTTAATATTACCTAGTTTAATACCACCTCTTTTACTTTTCAAAAAATTGGCGCAATTAAGAGTACATTTATCTAAAGTTAATAGGGTTAAATCTGCGTATCTGAAATCAACTCCTGTTAAATTACTATTTAAGAATTTACTACCTCTTAAATTAGCATCGCGGAAGCTAGCTTTCACTAGCTGAGACCTTTGATCAAATTCGGCTTCTATCATTTTTACTCGTAATAATTTTACCTCATTCAAACAGCAATCTTTAAATGTACTACCTGAAATATCAGCATCTGAAAGATCCGCTGACTTCATAATTTTGCTAGTAAAATGAGTTTTAGAAAATTCACAATTACGAAGTTTAGATTTGCATAAACCTGTTGCTTCAAAGTGACCTTCTTCAATTTTCGTATTTTTACTAATTTCAACCCTATTCATTAAAGCACCATCAAATTTACATTTACTAATTTTAAATTCATACTGATTAGGAGAATCCGGTTTGACTCCAATATAGCAATCAAACTTAATATTATTATTATTAATATCCTCTACTACATATTTAAAATGAGAATTAGAAAATATTGTCTCTGACAATTTACAATTGTAAAATTTACAAGCTACAAGTGTAGATAAGGAGAAATCAGTTTTAGATAAATTGCAGTCTTCAAGTTTGCTGCAAAGTAAGGCTTTTTTGAAGCTAGCATCATTCCAATTACAATTATTAAAAATCAGTATTTCATTCTTTTCCAAATTATAAAAGGATTCCACTTTGCTGCAAAGTAAGGCTTTTTTGAAGCTAGCATCATTCAAATTACAATTATTAAAAATCAGTATTTCATTCTTTTCCAAATTATAAATGGTTCTACAATTATCAAAAGTAGCCTCTTTGAAATTATTACATTGAGAAAACTCAACTTGAGTTAACTTTGAATTATTAAACTTTGCACGATTAAGATTAGATTTGAAAAAATTCACCTGATTAAGGTAACTATTAGAAAAATTTACACCTTGAAGTTGAGAGTCAGAAAACTCTACATTAACTAACTGGCAGTTAGCACATTAAAATCCATCAAATACTGCTTCCAAATTTGAAAACTTACTATCTACTACTCTAATTCCAAATTCACTACACTTTTCCAGAAATATGATTGGTTCAATAGTATCTAAATCCTCTTGATTAACTTCAGCTTTAAATATTATCCTAACTAAATTATTGCTATTGCTGATTTCTATTTTATCTCCCCCTCTCAGTTTACCTGTAGTCGAACTAAGAGAAGTCGGAGTTTTTTGGTCACTATTAGAACTCAGAGAAGTCCTAGTTTTTGGATCAGTATATTGACAGAATTTAAAACCATCAACTCTTGACCAAGAAATTCTGATAAAAAACCAGCATTTTGAAGTTAAAGGTAATTGCTTTTTTTCTTTGAAGGATTCCACTTTGCTGCAAAGTAAGGCTTTTTTGAAGCTAGCATCATTCAAATTACAATTATTAAAAATCAGTATTTCATTCTTTTCCAAATTATAAATGGTTCTACAATTATCAAAAGTAGCCTCTTTGAAATTATCACATTGAGAAAACTCAACTTGAGTTAACTTTGAATTATTAAACTTTGCACGATTAAGATTAGAGTTGAAAAATTTCACCTGATTAAGGTAACTATTAGAAAAATTTACACCTTGAAGTTGAGAGTCAGAAAACTCTACATTAACTAACTGGCAGTTAGCACATTAAAATCCATCAAATACTGCTTCCAAATTTGAAAACTTACTATCTACTACTCTAATTCCAAATTCACTACAGTTTTCCAGAAATATTGTTGGTTCAATAGTATCTAAATCCTCTTGATTAACTTCAGCTTTAAATATTATCCTAACTAAATTATTGCTATTGCTGATTTCTATTTTATCTCCCCCTCTCAGTTTACCTGTAGTCGAACTAAGAGAAGTCGGAGTTTTTTGGTCACTATTAGAACTCAGAGAAGTCCTAGTTTTTGGATCAGTATATTGACAGAATTTAAAACCATCAACTCTTGACCAAGAAATTCTGATAAAAAACCAGCATTTTGAAGTTAAAGGTAATTGCTTTTTTTCTTTGAAGGATTCCACTAATATTTGAGGTTTATTTAGACTGTAGTCGAACTAAGAGAAGTCGGAGTTTTTTGGTCACTATTATAACTCAGAGAAGTCCTAGTTTTTGGGTCAGTATATTGACAGAATTTAAAACCATCAACTCTTGACCAGGAAATTCTGATCAAAAACCAGCATTTTGAAGTTAAAGGTAATTACTTTTTTTCTTTGAAGGATTCCACTAATATTTGAGGTTTATTTAGAGTACCGTAAACTATTACACTACAAAGATTTCCTTCATATAAATAAGGGACTTCAAAAGGTTCTGGGGCAGGAATTTTCTGCCCTTTAATTGCAAGAAAAAAACTAATCTTCATAACTCTCAATAACTTTACTATCAATAACATCTTTTATCTGTGCTGATATTTTTGAAGGATTATTCATAATTTCCTCTGCGGTGAATACTAAACCTTGTATTCCTTCCATGCTTTGCTGGTTACTTAATCTAGATTTAAAATTAATTTCATCTTCAGTATTCCATTTTTGTTCCCCTCCTTTGAATTCTTCATCTCGGCAATACACAACAACACTATAGTCATCAAAATCTAAGACTAAACATTTTGGTAAACCTTCCTTTGGCGCATATTCCGTCACAATAGGTTTGGGCAAATGCTCCTTTTGTATTGCTTCAAACAGGATATACCCAACAGGAGATAATTCTGATGGTAGTCGTAAATTTTCCTCGGATTTATCATAATCTGCCCAGTAAAATGTAGGCTTTTCAATCACTTCATTGCTACTATCTGAAGAGATATCTATTTTAGGAGGTGGAGGAAAATTAAGTTCTTTAACTGACTCATCCAAACCAGATAACTTATCAAAAATACTTTTATTTTGAGAGGTAAAATCTACAATCATTTTTTTGACTGGATTAAAATTTTTCTTGAACTCAAGGATAGAATCTGAATACTCTTTATAATGAATCAACTTATCCTCAAGGCCCTGTATTTTTTTTGTATATTTTGTTTCTTGAGATGTAAATTGCTCCTTGTATTTAGCTTTTTCCTCCTTAAGTTCTTCTTTAGCTTCTTTAGCTTCTTGCCTTGCCGCTTCCTTTTCTTCACTTAACTTTATTTGTTCTACATCTTTATACAAAGGTTTAGGGTCAACACCATATATTGTTACTATTTTTTGGTCCATTCTTGCTTTTTTCCATTTGCGGAAAAGTGTAATTATGGCTCGACTTACAAATAAGGCTGAAGTAGACAATACTGCCGCTATGACAAGGGATGTTACAGGTCTCAAAATTTCATTAGAATCCGAACTGCTAACTTTTAACATAGCTGTGAATGTTAGATAGATATCTGCGAAGAATAAAAACCATATTAAATGTATGCCTAAAAACTTTAATCTTTTAGGTAAGATTTCAGACTGGTCTATGACAGAAGCAACTGGTAAAAATGCTGTTACTAGTAAGCTTATTAACATTTTGATCGGAATATTAAAAACTTGATCAGAATCATCTAAGTCAAATAAAATTGCTAAAGCATAGTCTAGTATGGCAAACTGAGAAATACTAGATATCAATAAAAATATCGTTAATAAAAAAATAGCAACAAAAGCTGTGGTTTCTTGATTCCTATATCTCTCTTCAAGTTGTTCACGGTATTCTTTCTTATGTTCTATTGGTTGATAAACTTTTTCCTGATTTCCTGAATTAAATTCATTCATAATTGTGCTTGAAATGAACAATCAACTTTATGTAATTAACAGAAGTTATTGTGATCAATTCCAATCTTTCGGTATGGCGCAATTGAAAGGAAGTTGACTACGATCATACTTTATAGGTGGTTTTCTCTGATTTTCTACAAGTTCAGCAACATCTTTTTCTATATATAATCCTCCTTTTCTCACCAAACTTTCTAGTTCATTAGCCAGGTCTGCTCTAACTTTCTCTCCACTAGAAAAATCATCAGTTTGATTATCTTTTCCCTTATCATTTTTTCTTAAAGCTGATTTGATATTTTGATATTCTCTGATTCTAAAATTATTTTCATTTCCTACTCTATCCCAAGTATACTTCTCCAGAAAAATTTGAGTTTCTGCTTCTTTAATCTCTAGAGGAAGAGACAAAATAAAAATAATACTTGTAATATCTGGATCGCTAATTAGTAAATTTCTTTCCATGCTGGCGTGAAAAACTACTTGGTCTCCTTCACTAGACCATTTTCCAGCAAAACAACTATCTTTATCACTAAACTTCAAGCCATCTTTTAGTTGATCTATGCGCCTTACATAAAAAGTTTCAGGTTGATGAGAAAATGTAACTATTGTCGAAACTTTTGGAGTATGTTTTTCATTTTTAAGGCTACTTTTGCTGTTTTGTATTATGGCATTTATCGGTAATCTTAAAATTATTTTGTGTGGCAAACAATTTTGATTTCCCAATAAACTTCCATATATAGAACTATTAGGTTGCACACTTACGGATAGAGGTGTTTCATTTTTCACCTCCTGAACCTCGCAAAAATTAGTTCCCTTTATTATTTTTAACAATGTTGGTACAAAAAACATAAAAATAATAGCTAATAGAATGATTGGACTTAATAAATATACCAAGCGATCGCTTTTCATACACAAATACCTAACTAAACTTATTCAGGACTTACACAAAGACACTTATGTAAGTGTAAATATCGGATCAGGATTATCAAAAATACACCACATATAGAAGCAATACGTAAATCCTGTTATTAATAAAGATACTAAGACTTCCCAAACTCAGAAAAACTAATCCCCAATTATAAATTTCCTAAATTTTTTTTGCAGTTGTTTCGCTCCTTAGGGTGACTATTCTGTAAGTTTTTGAATTTCCGGAAATTGTCCGGTAAAAAAATGTCAGATTAATTTCTCTTTTACTCTATAGAAAAGAAGTAGTTGATGGGAACAATACTTCCTTCCCCCATGAATATTACCTATCTAAATTTGGCTATAAACTATATTCTGCAATAATTGAATGATTATAATCTTACCCCGGGAAGGGAGTAGTTATAGTCATTTTAATAAAGAATTGAGACAAGTATTTCTTGCTATAAATCGCGTTTGGTGCAGAAAAAGTTTTCCATCTCTTTTTGAAATGACTATAAAGGTAAAAATAAACAGAAAAGGAGAAGAAGACAACAAGAAAAAATGTTCTAAGCACCCATTTCTTTCTTAGATCAACAAGAAAAATTCAAGCAACTTTTCAATGCCCTGAATATACACACAAAAACGGAACAAAACATTACCGTACGAAAAAAAACTGTAGAAAATCCTAACAGCTTTTATCAAGATAATTGGATTAACCAATACAGGCTCTACCGCACAGCTCACTATTCCCTAGGCAGTAAATGCCTCTGGGAATTTCTTGTCTTAAATTTGAAGAGTGCCATTGATATCGGCATTAATGACTATACCCGTTCCACTCCTGAATAAACCACGTTTGAGTCGTTTACCCCCATAAGTTTCATGTTTAATTGGTTGCTCAAACTCAAGTGCAGAAGTTTTACTGGTGTAACTTTCTTGGGTTTCAATGACTTTGAACCCAGCTAGTTGACATTTATAAGTTATCTTTTGAACAGGACTATATTTTTTATTTAACTCATTCTATCATTACCTTTTCCTTTTCTTTTTTGGCTTTCTCTTTTTAGCTTTTGATTTTTTCTTGTCAAATCTTGCTCTTTGTTCAAGCACTTCTGGAGGCGGGCCATAATCTCCGTCTGAAAAATATATTCGCTCTACTATATGTTGTGGTTCAACTTCAATCCACAAACGGGCTCCCCCAGCTTGACTTGTATTGGGTTGATGAGGCCGATAAACTATTTGGCAAGGTCCTTGAATTTTCAGAGCGTGACAATAATCTTTTTTGTTCCCCACCTTGACAGCAAGGGCAGGATGAGAAGTTTCATTATCTCTGTTATAGTCAATAGTCTTTCGTAAAACGTGAATAAAAGTATTTCCTGTACGATTATTTTTGTTCCAGGTACCTTCAGGGCCACGACGACCAGGTATAATTTCTGGCATTTCCCGATCATTGAGTGGCATCATCCAAAGCCGGCCAACTTTTTTGGCACCGACAACTCGCTTCTGATTCAGTAATGCTCGTAATCTACCTGTTGAAATATTAAGTAGAAATGCTGCTTCTGTTGTACTCACGTATAAGACGGTCATAACTATAACGTTTGAGTTTTTAGATATTAGAGAAAAATAGAGAAGTTTATCATTTAACTATAAAACCTGAGAATTTTGTTTATAATATAAGTTAATATTTCTTAATCTGTATTTGGCCATATCTATCAGATAAGGGTTTGTAACTGTTGGCTAAAATCTGAGATTATCTCTTTAAATCTGGAATTATCTGTTTTATGATACTAGGATTCAAAACTGAATTACACCCCACAAACCAGCAAAAAACGCTGCTGGCCAAACACGCGGGTGTAGCGCGTCATGCTTACAATTGGGGATTATGGTTAACTAGAAATATCCTTACTCACAATTCCAATAATCCTGATAGTAAACTTAAATTTCCTACTGCAATATACCTGCATAAACTTTTAGTAGCAATAGTTAAACCTAATAACTATTGGTACTATGAAGTATCTAAAACAGCGCCTCAATATGCTTTAAGGCATTTATCCAATGCTTGGAAGCGTTGTTTTAGTAAAGTGTCGGGAGTACCTAAATTTAAGAAAAAAGGTAAAGACGATAGCTTCACTTTAGATGGTTCAATATCAGTAGGTTTTAATCATATCAAACTACCTCGAATAGGATGGATGAAAACTTATGAAGTTTAGATCGATAATGTAACTCCTAAATCTGTAACTATTAGCAGGAAAGCTGATAGATGGTTTGTCAGTTTCGAAGTAGACATAGAATGTCAAATTACTGAGAAATTGGCAGGTGTAGTTGGTGTAGACTATTGAGTTAAAACTTTGGCAACATTGTCAACAGGGGAAGTGTTTGATGGTGCTAAATCTTACAAAAAGTTGGAGTCTAAACTATCACGACTGCAATATCAATCACAGGCATAAAACTAAGTTTTCCAATAACTGGAGGGCAGTACAGCTAAAAATAGCGATTGTTACATAATAGAATAGCTAACATCAGGAAAGATACACTGCATAAACTAACTACTTATTTGGCTAAAAACCACAGTCAAATAGTAATAGAAGACCATTATGTATCAGGAATGATGTCAAACCATAAGCTAGCTAAGGCTGTTGCCGATATGGGTTTTTATGAGTTCAGAAGACAGTTAGAGTATAAGTGTCAACTATACGGAACTAAGTATATCGTTGTTGATAGATGGTTTCCTAGCTCTAAGACTTGCAGTAGGTGTGGTCAGGTGAAACAATCTTTGTCTTTATCGGAGCGTGTATTCAATTGTGAATATTGCGGTTTCAGTTGCGTTAGAGATTTGAATGCTAGTTTAAATCTAGCTATGGCGGTCAGTTCGACCGTGACAGCCTGTGGACTGGATAACGCCGACGTTGCCAGAAGGAAGCAGGAATAGAACAGATAATCATAGATTTCTATAGATTATTATAGGTTTCTAAGAACGGAAAAATGAAGCAATCACTATTTCAGTTATCAGTACCCACTACTGAAGCTTGGTTTTGGAAATAGATATCTTCGATCAGGGAAAAATCGGATTAATTATCCCACTCTTACTTATCAATTTTTTTATCCCATACCATACTCCCTCTTTTTTGAAGTGATAAATCAGGGTGAATAAACCCTAAGTTGACAAAAAAATAGCTTAGGGAATAGCTCTAACTAATAAATTCTTCGTCTAAGACAGCATGAAAAACGAATTTTCACTCCAATTTTAACAGGGGAAATAATTAGTCAAAAAAATTAAAAATAAGATAAAAAATGCTAACTCATAATTCATCAAACTCAGCCATTCAAGAAAAACTTGGACTCAGAGAAAATTTACAAGAAAATACTAAAACAGAATTATATCAAGAGCAAACAAATGCTCTTCCTCAATCGTATCAGTCTGATAAAAAAAAATTTTCTGTTGTACTTTGGGCAACAATAATTACTGCTACTCTCGGAGTAGGATTTGTGGGAGGACAATGGTGGCAATCTCATAGCAATAAAACACAAAACCAAGCATCAGCAGCAGTGCCAAGTAGACGAAGAAGTACTCTGGTTAGAACAATACCAATAAAAATTACTTCCCTCCAAGAAACTTCAGAATTTGTGGGAACTATGGAAGCAAAACGCTCTGTTAGAATCAAGCCAGAAATAGATGGTAGGGTGGTAGAAATTTTAGTAGAGGAAGGAACTTTTGTCTCTCAAGGGCAGGCGATCGCTAAACTCAAAAGTGACAATGTAGAAGCTAACTTAAGGAGAGCTAAAGCTAACCTCCAGCAAAGTGAAGCACGTTTAGCACAACTCAGAAGAGGAGCAAGACCAGAACAAATTGCAGCAGCTAGAGCACGTCTCCAGAAATCTCAGGCAACTTTGGCTGAACTGAAAAGAGGCACACGGCCAGAACAAATTGCAGCAGCTAGAGCACGTCTCCAGCAGTCCCAAGCTACCCTGGCTGAACTACAAGCGGGTACTCGTGATGAAGAGATTGCCCAAGCTAAAGCAGGATTACAAGAGGCAGAAGTACAGCTAGAAAATGCCAGTTCGGGTAGTCTTTTAGAAGAAATTGCTCAAGCAAAGGCGCAAATACAGGTACAACAAGCAGAATTAGAATTAGCTAGCGAACAAGTCAGGCGAAACCAAAACTTAATATCAGAAGGAGCGATCGCTGAGTTAACTTTTCAGGAAATTTTTCAAGAAGAGAGGGTAGCTCGGGCAAGGGTGGAAGAAGCAAAAAGACGAGTGACGGAATTGCAAAGAAATCGAGAATCTACAATTCAAAGATTAGAAGCAGCAGTAGAACAACAACGCCAGATATTGAGAAGGCTAGAAAATGGTAATCGCCCTGAAGAAATTACTAGGGCAGAGGCGGAGGTAGCGGAGACTCGCAGTAATTTAGAGGAGTTGCAAAATGGTGCTCGACTCGAAGAAATTGCTAGGGCAGAGGCGGAGGTAGCAGAGGCTCGCAGTAATTTAGAGGAGTTGCAAAATGGTACTCGCCCTGAAGAAATTGCTCAGGCCTTGGCAGAGGTAGCAGCAGCATTAGCAGAGGTAGAGAGTTGGCAGGCTGAGTTTGAGGAGACAGTAGTTGTAGCTCCCTTTTCAGGTGTGATTGGAGATATGATTGTGAAGATTGGGGATTTTGTTAATAATGCTGATACTATGACTACTGTGACGGCAAATCAGGTATTGAGTGTGAATTTACTAATTCCGTTAGAGCGACTGGGAGATTTGCGGTTGGGTTTACCTGTGGAGGTTAGCAGTCCTGAGGGTAAGGTTTTGGGAATGGGGAAGGTTAGTTTTATTTCTCCTACTGTTAGTGATTCTCAAACGGTTTTAGTTAAGGTAGATGTGGATAATAATGCTGGAAAGTTACAAGACGGTCAGTTTGTCCAAGTTAATTTGATTTGGGAGCAGCGTCAAGCTGTAGTTGTGCCGATGACAGCAGTGGGTTTTGAAGGAGAGACAAGGTTTGTGTATTTGTTGGAGGGAGAAGGTGAACAGCAAAAGGCAAAGCGCCAAATAATAGAGTTGGGTTTGGTTAAGGGTGATATGACTGAGGTGGTGTCTGGTTTAGAGCCTGGGAATAATTTGATTGTTTCAGGTATACAGAAGTTGAATGATGGAGTGGCTGTGAAAGTTTTGAATTCAGGGAAAAGAGGGAACAAGGAACAGGGAACAGAGGTGTCTATTAAAATAGAGTAAGTTTAGCCAATAGTGATACTAATGGCTAGTACAAACTGATATAAAACAAATCAGTCTGTGAATGGGTATAACTATGAATATAAATGTTCTGCTCTATAAAACTAATACAAAGGGTCACATAACGTGACAAATTGATGTTTACTTGCTGCTTCTACTGAGGCCGTCGGCGGTTACTCATCCACAGGCATTCACAGTCGATAGGATTTCTTGGAGGTTACATTTGTGAATTGGTTTGTTATATCTTACATTCCGCACGTCAAAATGTAGTATATCAGATATGTTATTGAAAGCCTTGCCTGATAATAACTCAGAATTTTGTAAGTAAAAATACATATTACAGAAACTATTGATAGTTATTAGCAATAATTCCTTAAAAAAACTCTTGTAGTATACTTGAAGTGCGGAATGTGGGTTATATGAATGTTGCGATCGCTCTTTTTGAAGAATTGGGAGATGAGGTAGCAAAGCATTCAGAGAAAAATATAGTCTCCGAATGCTTCATTTTTTCTATATTCAGGATGTACTTTCCTGCTTTTTCTTTGCTAAAGCCTCTTTGATTTTTTTCTCAGCCTCCTCTTTTTCTTCTGGAGTTAAGGGTCTTGATCCTGGAGTAACGTTAACTCGTGCTTTTTTAATAGAGTTAATAGACTCAAGTAGTTCCCTTAGTGCGACTTTTTCTTTTCCTTGACGTGCTGCTCTCATAGCTGCATCTATAACAGCATTTTTGATATCTCTCCCACAAATATCTTCAACCTCAGCTAGTTTTTCTGAGGAGACATCTGGTGCTTGAGGTAGCTCTTTGACAAGGTGTCTTTCCCAAATTTCACGGCGACAAGTTTCATCTGGCATGGGGAAATTTATATTTCTCACCCGCGTCTCAAATGCTTTGTCATAATTTTCTACAAGATTTGTGGAAAACATGACGACTCCGCGAAATTTCTCTAAGCAAATAAGTAACTGACTCCGCATAGAGTTAATAGCTTGCTCCGAGCCTTGGGTGACATTGGTGAGTCGTTTAGAAAGTAAGGAGTCAGCTTCATCTATAAATAACAGAGCATTTTGTTGTTCTGCTGCCAGAAAAATTGCCTCAACATTCTTGGGTCCCTCACCGTGGTACATACTCTCAATTTGAGCATAGCTGGCAACTAAAATCGGACGGTTGATTTTAGAGGCTATGGCGTGTGCTGCTAGAGTTTTTCCTGTTCCTGGTTTACCATGAAAGTTTAATGCTGTACGAGGAAAAGGTTCAATTTTACGCAAACCCCACTTGTCGAAAACTTTAGACTCTAGCTGAATTAAGTCAACAGCTAACAGGAGGTCTTCTCTAACTTTTTCAGGGATGACTAACTGCTCGAAAGTAAATAAGGGTTCTTGAGCTTTGTACCTTTTGGCACGTTCTTCTGGTGATAAGTCGCGGTCTGGTTTTTTCTGAGAGTCCTGTCCGTTTTGGGAATTGTTTTTTTCAAACGTACTTGATGAAGACTCAAGTGCAGTACCAACAATTACCATAATATTTTCAAGGCCAGTTTCATCAAGTAGCTTGTTAACTGCGGTTAAAAGTCTGGAACGACAAACAGCGGCTACAGGTTCAGGTATGTTATCAGGAATGCCTTGAATAAGTAGCTTTTGAGACGTGTTCATTTCCCATAAAATCTAACAAAGGTTTCCAATTCTACTGCCAAATAACTATTTTATCGTCACTATGAAGTTTTCGTACTTCTGGTTGGAGACTATTATATTGAATGGTGCGACCTTTTCCTTGTACAAGAGAACCAGTGTTTTTCCCAAAAATACCCTGAACATATACTCTTTCCCCAGATTTTAGCTCTGTTTGGTAACTAGCAGCAACGTTTTCCGGTTTAATCGCAATAGAGGTATGAGACTGAAACCAGTTCACCAGGACATTAATAGTAAGGTAACTGATGTATACAAGAGCACCAATAGCTGTAATTGCAGCAGCAGTACCTACGGCAGTTGCAGTTGCAGCACTAGCTCCATGAATACCTAAATGAGTTAAAATCCATTTGCCGATTAAAAGGGTTGTGATTGGTTCTACCATCTTTTTTACTCCACAATAATTAGGTTTTGTTTGCCAAAAGTATCCTGTAGTTCTTCATCTTTTGCCTCCCAAAAAAAAGAAAAAATTTCTAATTATAAAACCATCAACAATCAATTAATAGATTACCTCCGTAAATATCGTTGTTTACTTATTTTTGATAATTTACAAGAAATATTTGCTAGTGGAAAACTAGCTGGTACTTATCTGCAAGAACATGAAAAGTATGGTAAATGTTTTCAACAAATAGCTACATTATCCCATCAAAGTTGTTTGTTACTCCTGAGTCAAGAACAACCAAAAATAATATCCAGCAATAATCATTGTCAGACTTTAAAACTTGATGGTTTAGGAAGAAAGTCAGCCTCAGTGATTTTAAAAAGTAGAAACTTAACAGATGAAGAGCAATGGTTAGAGCTGATTAATCTCTATAGCGGAAATCCTTTGTGGTTAAATATTATTGCTGATGCAGTGGAAGATTTATGTGATAGAAATGTGACTCAATTTTTATCTTGCCCCAGTATATATTTAGGAGATTTAGAACCGATATTAGAGAGATATTTTCAGGGTTTATCAGAGCTAGAAAAACAAGTAATATTATGGATAGCAAGTCAAGAAACAGCAATAGATATTTCTACTACTCCCCCGGATATTCCTCTTTTGCAATCAGATTTATGGAAAGCAATACAATCATTAAAAAGACGCTGCTTAGTAACAAAAAAAGATAATTTATTATCTCTATTAATTAACCGTGCTTAAACAGTATATCAAATCAAATTATTTGCATCAACTAACTTGAATTATCTAGGATACTATTTAGCTGTAATTAGGGCTTACTGAATAAATCAGAAAATGGTTAATTTCTTATGCAAAGAAAGTTAATAGTAATTTTTTATTACTATAGATTTATTCAAACCCATGTTCTGCAGATATTAAAGCAGATTTTATAATTATGAATTTTGTTGAATATAAAGGCTACAATGGTGGTCAGATAATCATTTAAGTCTATTTATTTTCACTAAAAAACTCCCTTTGTTGCCCAAGGGCATCCCTCAGTAAAAACTAATTCAAAAAATTACCAAAATCAAGCAACTGGGAATATAGCAATCCTATTTTATTTGTGGCAAAAATTCCACTGCTTTTTAGGGTACAAAGATGATCAAATGCAATCATAAAATTTTTCGTCTGTAACCAAATATCTTCTACAGGGTTTTTTCTGGGGCATTCGGAGCAAATTTCAGACAATTTATCCACCATTTGTCTTCGGGTTTTTCTTGATTAATTAACTTCAATAATTCTCGAAACTCTTGAGAGTTATGATAACTTGCACCCTCCCCAAATATTGCCAATCTTTTTCCCGGTCTTTGCTCTTTTAAATATTTAACAAATTCCATAGTATTTTCAGTATTTCCACTTCTTTAATTCTTGCACAATAAATTCCTTAGTTTGATAATAATAGGCTCGATAATAAGTTTGTATTTCTCTTTCATTTGTGGTAGTCCTAAAAAGGAAAGGATCAAGCTATAGGTAGTGAGGCATTGTAATGATGGATGAAATTCCAGATAGCCCCTATATGATTTTCCAGCTTTTTGGAAAAAGATAAGGTCTTGCGCACTAAACGTGAAACTCGTTGCCGTAAAGTACAGTTAAGTCGCTCAATGTAACTTGTTTTACCAGTTTCTTTCCCCACAGCTTGATGTCGTTTGCTGGGTAAGACTTCTGCAGCCAGCCGACCAGAAATCTGTATAGCAAACCGCACACTGACGATAGACTGCAGGTAACGATTCCCACAGCTTTTGAGCTGAACCCGTAGAACGGTCTCCAATATAGCATCCAATAATTTCACGGGTGTCTACATCCAGAGCTAACCAGACCCACTGTTTATTTCCTTTATGATCTACAAATGACCATAATTCATCCATTTGTACCTTCAAGCTTCCCTTCCCCTTCGGTTGTACCTCCAATTGCTCAGAGAACTCTGTGTATTTCTGGTTGACATAATTCTGCAACCATGTTTCTGAGACCTGCGCCACTCTGGCAATTCCAGCCAGGGGTATCTTCTCAAGTAGCATTTGGTCTATCACCTCTTGGGTTGATTTTGACTATGAAATAAGTGATAGATATTATTTGTTTGTTTTGGTGAGTTTGGGTTAGGGTTGCATTATTCAAACTCCTCCCAAAATCTTGCGATCGCTTAACTAACCCATAGTATAGACTCAGGAAAACTTACTTACAAGTCATTACAATGCTTATTAGTTAAGGGTTTTAGCGCATTCAGTTAATGCTCCTATTATCCCTCGGCCAGTTTCAGGCAAACTATAATTAGTCTAAACTCCAAATCTGAGTCACATCTGCCGAATTTTAATTTTTACTGAAATAACTCCCTTTATCGCCTCAGAGCATCCCTCAGTAAAAACTCATTTAATTAAATTACTAAATTCCCCATATTTTTTGAGATTAACAGTTAATATTAGCCAGGAAAATTAGGAGAATAAAATTTTTCTGGATGGAATTTTTCAAAAATATCCATAATCTGAGTCACATCTGCCGAATGTAGATTTTTACTGAAATAACTCCCTTTATTGCCTCAGAGCATCCCTCAGTAAAAACTCATTTAATTAAATTACTAAATTCCCCATATTTTTTGATATCAACAGTTAATATTAGCCAGAAAAATTAGGAGAATAATTTTTTTTTTGGATAGAATTTTTTAAAAATATTTATAGTCTGAGTCACATGTGCCGAATGTAGATTTCTACTGAAATAACTCCTTTTATTGCCCAAGAGCATCCATCAGTGATAACTCATTTAATTAAATTACTAAATTCCCCATATTTTTTGAGATTAACAGTTAAGATTAGCCAAGAAAATCAGGAGAATCAAATTTTTATAGATGGAATTTTTTAAAAATATCTATAATCTGATTCACATCTGCCGAATGTAGATTTTTACTGAAATAACTCCTTTTATTGCCCAAGAGCATCTATCAGTGAGAACTCATTTAATTAAATTACTAAATTCCCCATATTTTTTGAGATTAACAGTTAATATTAGTCAGGAAAATTAGGAGAATTAAATTTTTCCGGCTGGAATTTTTCAAAAATATTTATAATCTGAGTCACATCTGCCGAATGTAGATTTTTACTGAAATAACTCCTTTTATTGCCCAAGAGCATCTATCAGTGAGAACTCATTTAATTAAATTACTAAATTCCCCATATTTTTTGAGATTAACAGTTAATATTAGTCAGGAAAATTAGGAGAATTAAATTTTTCCGGCTGGAATTTTTCAAAAATATTCATAATCTGAGTCACATCTGCCGAATGTAGATTTATACTGAAATAACTCCTTTTATTGCCCAAGAGCATCCATCAGTGATAACTCATTTAATTAAATTACTAAATTCCCCATATTTTTTGAGATTAACAGTTAATATTAGTCAGGAAAATTAGGATGATCAAATTTTTCCGGCTGGAATTTTTCAAAAATATTCATAATCTGAGTCACATCTGCCGAATGTAGATTTATACTGAAATAACTCCTTTTATTGCCCAAGAGCATCCATCAGTGATAACTCATTTAATTAAATTACTAAATCCCCCATCTTTTTTGATATAAACAGTTAATATTAGTCAGGAAAATTAGGATAATCAAATTTTTCCGGCTGGAATTTTTCAAAAATATTCATAATCTGAGTCACATCTGCCGAATGTAGATTTATACTGAAATAACTCCTTTTATTGCCCAAGAGCATCCATCAGTGAAAACTCATTTAATTAAAATACTAAATTTCCCATATTTTTTGAAATTAACAGTTAACATTAGCCAGGAAAATCAGGAGAATAAAATTTTTATAGATGGAATTTTTTAAAAATATCTATAATCTGAGTCACATCTGCCGAATGTAGATTTTTACTGAAATAACTCCTTTTATTGCCAAAGAATATCCCTCAGTGATAACTCATTTAATTAAATTACTAAATTTCCTATATTTTTTGATATAAACAGTTAATATCAGCTAGCAAAACTAGTGAAATAAAGTTTTTTTTGCTGGAATTTTTCAAAAATATCCATAATCTGAGTCACATCTGCCGAATGTAGATTTTTACTGAAATAACTCCTTTTATTGCCCAAGAGCATCCATCAGTGAGAACTCATTTAATTAAATTACTAAATTCCCTATATTTTTTGAGATTAACAGTTAATATTAGCTAGCAAAACTAGTGAAATAAAGTTTTTTTTGCTGGAATTTTTCAAAAATATTTATAATCTGAGTCACATCTGCCGAATGTAGATTTTTACTGAAATAACTCCTTTTATTGCCCAAGAGCATCCATCAGTGAGAACTCATTTAATTAAATTACTAAATTTCCCATATTTTTGGAGATAAACAGTTAATATCACCTAGCAAAACTAGGGAAATAAAATTTTTATGGCTGGAATTTTTCAAAAAATATCTATAATCTGATTCACACCTGCCGAATGTAGATTTTAGCTGAAATAGACCTCTCCAAAATAAAAATTCAGCTATAATTATAGAGTCGATTTTGTAAAATAATATACTGAAGAATAAATTATTATAAACTTTATACTATTTACATCATATACCAACATTTAAAATACTAGGAATTAACTTTGGAGTAAGTGAATCCACTGCTAACAATATCTTTCATTATTGGGTAGATGTACTGAGAGAATTATTCCCACCAAGTTTGTTACAACAATTATCAGAAAGAGAAGATGAATATTTATATATACAAGATTTTTTAACAGAACAATAATTAATTTTAGATAGCACAAAACGAAATAAAAATAGGCTAAATTACAATAAAAAGCAAAAAAAATATTATTCTGAAAAAAATCAAAATCATATATTTAAAAATCAAATAATAAGTACTATTAAGCACCATAAATAGTAGATGTAAATGTGGCATAAAAAGGGCCAAAAAGTGATATTAACTTACTTAAAAAACAACAAAAAAAATTGATAAAAATCAAAAATTTTAGGAATATAAAGCCTATGAATGGGCCTCAATAACTACCAGACAAAAAAAGCCAATAAAAAAAGAAATACCGCATTAAATGAAAGAAGAAAATCTGAAAAAAAGCGAAAAAAATAATATTTGTAGAACATGTAATTAGATTGATAATTTTTTTTATTAGCCAGGGAAAGGTTCAGATCAAGAAATAATAATTATCAAAAAGTAATTCTAACAATATGTGGATTGATTAGATTAAGAAGAGGAAGCTTAATTTTAGTATAAAATCAAAATAATTGAATAAAAAAACAAAAAAAAAGAGGCAATAAAATATTGATTTATTAATAATAAATACTCCAAATACTTATAATAGCCTACAATTAGCCAATGCATACTTTACAATTATTAAGAGGCTTTAGTCAAGGGAAAGAATGGTTTTGCAAATTTTTGGAGATGTCTAATAACTCCCTTTATTGCCCAAGAGCATCCCTCAGTAAAAACTCATTTAATTAAATCAGGACTTACGCACAGGCACTATATCTAGTGGGGGCGAATGCCATTTACCCCTACATATGGCGTTTTAAAGGTTGATTTGCGTAAGTCCTGTAAATTACTAAATTTGCCATATTTTTTGAGATAAATAGTTAACATCAGCCAGGAAAATTAGGGAAAGAAAATTTTTCTGGCTGGAATTTTTCAAAAATATCCATAATCTGAGTCACATCTGCCGAATGTGAGTTGGAAATTGGTTTACAGCAGTTTTCATCTTGGTAGACTACAGTAGGGACGTTTCGCTACGGGACATGAAACGCATTTTTGTTATGCAATGTCCCTACAAGGTTTTGGTTATGGCGATGTAGTTCATCAATTAAGTAGCGCTGTAATTGCTAAAAGCTGATACTAGTTACCGAAAAAATTGGCTTTACAGCGGTTTTCATATGAATAAACCACAGTGTTCAAACCAACCCATGGTATAATCTTCAGTAATTTGAGCGATCGCGCTTACTAATAACTCGATCCAATTGTTCTGAAGTTCGAGGCTGATAAGAACCGAGGAAATTTTTAAATTTTGACCAGCTAGATTCCATAGGTGACTCTCTCTGGAGAGTAGGCTGGGTGTGAATATTAATTCGGCTCCTGCTGAGTTAATCAAGTCTTCAATTTCGTAGTCCTTTATGAACAGTTAAATTATCCATCAATACAATTGCTTAAGCGCCATAATTGAGGTACTAAAATTTGCTCTACATATGTTTCAAACACGTTTTTATTTGTACTACCAATTACCGTCATTGATGCTATTTACGCCATCCAGGCTTAAGGCTCCTAAGACACTTGTATTTCTACCTTTATTTAATGGAGCATTACTGATTACTCTCTCTCCTACTTTTCCTCGACCATAAAGACGAGTCATTCCCAAATTTATTCCTGAAATTTCCACAAAAACCAAATTATTTATGTCTACGATCATCCAGCCATTTTCTATACTCATAACGTTTTTGCTTAATATCTTCTCTCTCTTGGAAGGGAAGCACAAATACTTTTTTTTTCTACTTATATTAATTTTTTTGAAAATTCTATACATTGTTGATAGACTAACTTTTACTCCTGTTCTAATTTCTAAATATTCCCATAATTCACAAAGTAAAATATCTGGTTTTTGTTGAATTTTATGCGCTCATTAAAGAATCAAAATTAGCCTCAAATTTAGACCAATGGTCCTCCTCCACGTTGCTTTGGATTCACAGTTCCTGTGGTTCAATAATGCCGTAATAAATTACGGACAAAAGTTAAACGTTCCTTGAAACCTTTGTGCTATTTGACGTTGAGAACCTTCTTGGTCTTGATAGGCCCATTACACAGGTCGGCCTAAATTTTGTGAATATGGTCTGGCCATTTTTGTGGTTTAGCGATCGCTCGATCTGGAAAAAGCCCTGGCCCATAAGCGGGCGACTTTTTAGTTTATTTTTTTTCACAGGTTATGTCCTTCTTCCTTTTTAGTTTACAAGAAATATATTAGTCGCAGGTGGGGAATCCGAGATAAAAAACGGACAGGTCGGCCAGCATAAGACTACTGCCAAAGTAGCAGCAGCCTGTGAGATGTAAACCCGCCGAAGGGCTGTAGTTCGGTTGTGTTTCCCCATGCCTAAAAGCCGGGGAGGATGTCAAAAGACCTAGCAACCAAACAAAAATGTAGAGAAATTCCATAGAACATCTCTACATTCTTTTTCTAGAAAAAATTAAATTTAGGATATATTTCGTATTGCTAAAATTAACGTAACTTAAGAATTTCAGTAGTTACAGCTAAACTATCTTCATACAAAACCTCTCGTCCCCAACGTTGTAACTGTTGAGCCATCAAATATTCCGCCTTCTGATCGCTTAAAGCACTTACCTGCTCTGTACGACAAGACTGGGCACTACCACCAGCCTCCAATCGCATACAACCATTAGTTTCAGAACATAAAATGGTACAACAATCTGCATTGGGATTACTAGAATCCAAACGTAAGCCCACTAAATCTCCTGGTATTTCACCATAGTCAGCAGTAGAAATTGCTGCCAACTCTGCTAAAATCTCCTTATTATTAGGACTGACAAACTTAATATGAATGATGTCATAATCACCACCAGTTTCAGTATAAGTTATAGGTTGCCAATCAAGACGACTGGCAAACCAACTTAAGAACATTAATGCTTGAGATATATTACCTTTCTCATAGTCAAGAGTAATGGTGTCAATTTCAGCAAGAGAAGCGCGACGCTCTGGAGGGTCAAAAGTCGCAGCAGTTAACTCTTGCCATGCAGAGAGACGATGCCAATTTAAATCAGCAATATAGGTTTTATTCTCAATCAACTCCACCATTTTGAGAAATTCTGATTCTGGGTCGCTAAAATAAGATGAATCTAGAATAATACAGTTGCTAGTTTTACACAGGCAACGGAAAAGTTCTTGTTCTGGGTTGGGAGTGGCTTTCCACCAAACAAACTTGGGCAGGTCAGGAATCATTAATGATGTAACTACATTGCTCACCCGTTCCAGGGCTTCTTTAGTTCCCCGTAGAGTGATGTATTCACAACAAATTAGTGAAGACTGCTTTTTCTGCACTGGGCAGTAAGCAGAAACTTGAGCTGTTACTCCTGTATCTTCTCCGAAGGTAGGACACAATGTAATAACCCGACAAGGATTTTGAGCTGCGATAACTTCACTTACACTAAATCCCCTGATATCTATATTAGGGAATTGCTTATTTTCCAGTGATTTGGCAGCCCACTCTGAACGTAACTTGGCAAGAGTTTCAGAATCTACTCTGCCTGTTATTGGTAATCCATATGCCTTTTGAGCTTCTTTAATAGCTCCACGAGCTGCTCTTCCGTTAATACCGTCTATTTCACCCTTGTAAAATCCTAAACCAGCTAAAAGTTGCTGGAATTCTTCGGGTTCATATACCACCATACTAAAAGTGGCTGCTCTGGTGGCAATTGAAGTTGACTTCCCTCCATTTTGACTGAGCCAGATTTTATTTAGTTCTGCCTCAATTTCACCCAGAGATATGTCTTTTGGTTGTTGTAAAGCGACAAGTGTTGTACTCATTTTTTGTAAATGCTTAATTCTTTAGGTAATACTTGCGTTAAACCTGATGGTTATTGATATCCCCAAGGGTTACTTTGGGTTTATCCCACCTGAAAAAGTCCTTTTTGCGGAATGTTCAACTTTTACTTCAGTAGTTAGCTCTAAATAGGCGAACCTATTTGAAATTACCGTCAAAAGCTGACAACAGATAACTGATTCAAAGTCGGCGCCAACGACGACCATCTTGGTTAAGCAACAGTTCGGCCTCAACTGGTCCCCAAGTACCTGCTTCATATAAAGGAATAACTTCTGGTGGAGCAGGAGCATCCCAGATACTAAGTATTGGTGTTAATGCTCGCCAAGATGCCTCTACTTCATCGCCACGAGTAAAAAGGGTTTGGTCTCCTAACATACAGTCAACTAACAAACGACTGTAAGCGTCTGTACTAGGTTTACCAAAAGCAGTATCGTAACGGAAATCCATATCTACTGAGCGAGTTCGCAGGGAACTACCTGGTGTTTTAACTTCAAAGCGCATCGAGATACCTTCATTGGGCTGAATGCGCAAAGCCAATACATTAGGATTAGCTTGTTTTGCTGCTGATTGGAACATCAGAAATGGTACTTCTTTAAATTGAATTGCAATTTCTGAGACTTTTTTTGGCATTCGCTTGCCAGTCCGCAAATAAAATGGTACTCCTTTCCAGCGCCAATTATCAATATTGAGTTTTAGTGCTGCATAAGTAGGTGTTGTAGAGTTAGAATCTGCTCCTCCTTCTTCCCGATAAGCTGGCACGTTTTTACCTTTCATCCAACCCTGTGTATACTGACCACGAGTTGCTGAATATTCTAAGCGCTCTAAATTTGCTAGACGAGTTGCCTGAACTACTTTGACCTTTTCATTGCGAATACTGTCAGCGTCTAAGGAATTAGGAGGTTCCATTGCTGTCAGGGAGAATAGTTGCATCAGGTGGTTTTGTACCATGTCCCGCAGGGCACCTGATGTTTCATAATATCCAGCACGTCCTTCTAGTCCTACTGTTTCTGCAACAGTGATTTGCACGTTATCAACAAATTGGCGATTCCACAGGGGTTCAAAAATAGCATTGGCAAATCTAAATACCATTAAGTTTTGAACAGTTTCTTTCCCTAGATAGTGATCAATACGATATATTTGCTCTTCGGGGCAAACTTGACGCACAATTTTATTTAGTACCTGAGCTGAACTGAGGTCTCTACCAAAGGGTTTTTCAATTACTAATCTTTGCTTTTTAGTATCAACTAACATTCCGGCTGCCCCTAACTGTTGGGTCGCTTCTCCAAAGTATCGGGGAGCTACAGATAAGTAAAATACTCGATTACCTCGCGTACCTCTCTCTTCATCCAGTTGATTTAAAAGTTCTTTGAGTTTTTGATAATCTTCTGGTTTATCTATATTACCAGGGCAGTAAAAAATTCCCTTAGCAAAATCATTCCAAAGTTCTTGAGATTGTAATCCACCGCCAAATTCTTCTATACCTATCCGCATTTGTTCGCGGAAGTAATCATGGCTCCATTCTCTGCGTGCTACTCCCACTATTGTTAGTTCGCTGGGAAGTCTCCGTTCTAGCTTCATTTGATATAATGCTGGAACGAGTTTTCTCTGAGTTAGATCGCCGGATGCACCAAAAATAATCAAAATTTGTGGTTCTGGAACCCGGTCTTGTTGTAGACCAACTCGCAGAGGATTTTCTAATACTGCTACCATCTATGTTGACTCCTTCTAAATTTATTACTATAGAAGCTCTTTTGTTTTTGACGAAGTATCTTTTTTTTGAGCACAGCAACTTTATCTCAGTCAGGTTTTAGGGGACAGGATGCCTGCACTGGAGAGGTTTAAATGTTAATATTTGTAACTCACGTACTCGATGTATACTGTACGAAAATTTATTTATTTTGTTTACTAAGACTTGTTGTATGTCAAATCCTTCAGTAATTCAGCATCTTTAACTACATTAATTCCTATTTTAAGTCATCAGTCAAACTGTAACTTTTTTCACATTAGTAACTGATGACATTAAGTTCTTTTAACCTGAAATAGGTGCTAATTTTTTAACTTTTTCTTCTAAGGAATTGATTAGAGAAGTAAAGGGCTTGATAAATTTATCGATTCCTTCTGCCAGGAGTTGATCCATTACTTGATCAATGTTGATGTTAATCTCAGAGTCTTTAAGATTTTCCATGACCTCCTTTGCTGCTTCAATCTTGGTCTCAACTCGGTTGTCTACATGACAATGGTCAGCACAAGCATCTATAGTTTGAGGGGGCAAGGTATTGACTGTATTAGGTCCAATTAATTCATCAACATACATTACATCACTATAGGCTGGATTTTTTGTGCTAGTGCTTGCCCATAAAAGTCTTTGTACTTTTGCCCCTTTTGCTGATAAAGCTTTCCAGCGATCGCCTTGAATAATTTTTTTGTATTCTTGATAGGCAATTTTAGCATTAGCGATCGCTACTTTTCCTTTTACTGCTTCTAATTTTGCTTTAACAGTTTCATCTGCTATATTCTTAAGTTTACTATCAATAATACCATCAATATTACTATCAATACGACTCAGAAAAAAACTTGCCACAGAAGCTATCTTATTAATACCCTCTCCTTTAGCAGCCCTAGCTTCTAAACCTTCAATATAGGCCCAAGCTGTATTTATATAGCTTTCTACGGAGAACAGCAAAGTTACGTTTACATTGATCCCTTCACTAATAACTCGTGACACTGCTGGTAAACCTTCTGGTGTACCAGGAATCTTAATCATTAGATTTTCCCTACTGATAGCGGTATAATAACGAATTGCTTCGCTGACTGTACTTTCTGTATCTTTAGCAATAGTTGGTGGCACCTCTATACTAATATAACCATCTAACCCACCAGTCTGTTCATATACTGGCATAAATATATCACAAGCATCACGAATATCCTTAAACACAAGAGATTCGTATATTTCTATCACTGACTTACCAGCACTGATACCAGCTTCAATATCTGCATCATAGATAGCATTACCAGCGATCGCCTTTTCAAAGATAGCGGGATTAGAAGTAATACCACGAATCCCTTTCTCAGCAATCATGCTCTTGAGTTCCCCAGACTCAATGATATTGCGACTCAGATTATCCATCCATATGCTCTGTCCAAGGTTTTCAATTTCCAGCAAATAATTAGTTGTCATAGCTATGTTAATTCAATTTCTACTATGTTTTCTCAGAGTTTTTTGTACTTTTAGATACTTTTCAATCATAACCAATGTTATCTACTTCAGCAGGTATTCAAGATTTTTTTACTGTGGTTCTCAACAGCAGTAAAGTCCATCTGCAATCTTTATTCTGCTTACAACAACTTTCAATCTATGACCTAATTCAAGTCCTTAACCTTGATTAGAAATCCGTTTTTGTTCTTTAATAAAAGACTCAACAAGTGCCACATCTTCCTTACTACCAATAATCAATGGCGTCCGTTGATGGAGTTTATCTGCTACTACATCCAATATTTCTTCAGTCCCTGTGCTAGCTCTCCCACCTGCTTGTTCTACTAGATAGCCCATTGGAGCTGATTCATATAGCAGACGTAATTTTCCTTCTGGCTTTTTTACTGTACCTGGGTATAAAAATACCCCACCTTGATATAAAATTCTATGGAAATCTCCCACTAATGCACCGCCATAACGGGCAGTATAACCTTCATGGCGATGAACATAGCGGATATAATCCCGCATACTATCATCCCACTGCCAAAAGTTACCTTCATTCACACTGTAGACCGGACCATGTTCTGGAATTCTAATATCCTCATTAACAAGAATAAACTCACCTAAGCTCGGGTCTAGAGTAAATGCATGTACTCCTTGTCCTATGGAATACACCAACATTGTGCTAGGTCCATATAGGATATAACCAGCGGCAATTTGTTTATGTCCATTTTGAAGTAAATCTTGAGCTAAACCATTTTCATCATTACCTTCTTGTTGGCGAACTGAGAATATGGAGCCCACATTTAAATTTGTATCTAAATTAGAAGAACCATCTAGAGGGTCATAAAGCAAGGTATAGCGACCAATTGGACAATTTTCTGGGATATAATAAGGTTTTTCCATCTCCTCAGATGCCAAGCGGCAGACAAGGCCACTTTGCTTAAATACAGAGATAAATACATCATTGGCATAGATATCCATCTTTTTGACGGATTCTCCCTGGACATTAACTGTGCCAGTAAATCCTAAAGTATCTTCTAATAATCCAGCACGAGTTAGGCGACGAGCGATTAATTTCCCGGCCAACCCTATTCTATTCATTAGGGCGCTGATATCTTGAGCATCTGGTGAGAAATGAAGTTGCTGTAGTACGTGACGTGATAAGGTTGTACAATCACGATCCAATAACTGTGTTTCTTCCAGACGAATGTGAAGGTCTTCACCAGTTTGAGTATTCACCATACGTATAATTCCTCCATCTTAAGTAGCTCCGGTCAATAGAATAGTTACAAAGGCTTTAACTTTAATTTCTATGAGCTGAGATATGGCTAACTTCTATTCTATTTAGGCTTGAGCTAGAGATTGCTCAACTTTAATGTGAACTTTAGATAGTCGCGTCAGTCAATATTTAAAAGCCAAAAGTCAAATAAGTGAAGGTAGGAGTTGGAAGTCAGAATTTAATAGCAATTCCTTCAACTTCGCCAAAAATTTTAGGAGCTTAAAAAAATGTAAATTACCTAGTAATGATTGAGCTTGTATAGTTATTTTAAATAAAAATGAGACATCATTTAGCACAATAATTACGAATGATTTCCAAATCGAGATGTATTGATAGGTGAATACATTCTAGCTCTTTTTAATGCACTAAAATCATGTTCTATGTCATTTAAATCAGGAGAGTATTTTGGCAAAAATAGTAATTAGTGACCCCCTGCTTCTACTAATTCTTTAATAACGTTTTTTCGTAATTAATGGTGAATTATCCATGCAGCAGTACACTAGGAATTTTTAATGATGGTAATAAATGTTGAGCATACCATTGTTCAAATCCCACGGCATTTAGACTTCCTTTGAATATAATTGGCCCTATTAAATCTTTTTCCTTTTTTCTTCTCCCGGCTACTAAATTTTCTCTTTTACCTCGTTTTTCCTCTTGCTAACCATAAACTTTTTTCCCTTTTTTTGACCAGGCATAAATACAGTCTTGATTATCTTCAAATCCTGATTCATCTGTAAATACAAGGCTTTTACTTCCAATTTTTTTTGATCAAATTTCGAGGGAAAGCTGATAATATTTTATCCTTTCTTCTCTATTTCTTTCTCTATAACAAAGTTGTTTCTTTTTTCAAGGAAAATTCATTTTTTTTAAAGCATAAAATATAGCTGGTTGATTAACTCCAATTTTTTTAGCTCTGTCTGACAACCCTCGACTCTGTATTTTGTTTTACATCTTTTTCTCATTCTTTCCAATCTAATTTTCTTTGACGACTTTTTACCTTAGTTGCTGACAATTTTGGGCGAGATAACCATCTATATATCGAAGCTCTTCCTATCCCAAATGTATGAGCTGCTTTGGTAATTGTACCGCCATTTTATACAAAATTTATTACTTTTTGTCTGAAGTCTAAACTGTAAGGCATAGTTCAAAGGTGAAGATTGTGCAAAAATTGTAAACATTTATTGCGTGGCAAAAAAATACTGGCCATTGAAGAATAAAAATACTACATCAACTTGGTCAAGTTCAGACTGATTTTCTAATTAGCTAATATCTCCCTCTATAATTTTAATTCTTGTTTATAACCCTGCATTATTGATAGTTATTTGAGCAGTCTCAACTGCACCAGAATTAATATCTATACCTATTCCCGAAACTTCTGTAATTTTTTTGGCATTTTGGCAATATTAATTAGTTTAGCTCCGCTCCCACATCCAAGATAGGCAACAAATTAATAGGTTAATTCCTCAAAATATTGATCTACAAATTTTTCTCCATAATCTCGTCCTGCTAAAGCAATATATTGACGATTGCGGTTAATAAAATTATTAGTTCTATTCTCATTTTTGGCAATAGATGCCAGATTTTGCAAGAGATATCCGTAACCTCAGATAAACCACAAAAAGTAACCTTTATTGTTATATACTTCCGCAAATAATCATCCTTGCTCAACAATTTGATTATTCTCATTAAGTTGACGAATATCAGAACAAAATAGAGCTAAAACAATAGCTTCAACAGAGGGTTTATGTAAGTTATAGTCGTTTTAATTAAGATTGAAATAAAAATTGAGTATAATAAAATTAAGTCAACTAAAAACTATTTTAAACTATGCCTTACAGTTTAGACTTCAGACAAAAAGTAATGTATTTTCTAGAAAATGGCAGTACGATAACCAAAATAGCTCATACATTTGGGATAGGAAGAGCTTCGATATATAGATGGTTATCTCGCCCAATATTGTCAGCAACTAAGGTAAAAAGTCGTCAAAGAAAATTAGATTGGAAAGAATTAGAAAAAGATGTCAAACAAAATCTAGAGTCGAGGGTTGTCAGACAGAGCTAAAAAATTTGGAGTTAATCAACCAGCTATATTTTATGCTTTAAAAAGAATGAATTTCCCTTGAAAAAAGAAACAACTTCGTTATAGAGAAAGAAATAGAGAAGAAAGGATAAAATATTATCAGCAAAGCTCAAAATTTTATCAAAAAATTTGGAAGTAAAAGCCTTGTATTTATAGATTAATCAGGATTTAAAGATAATCAAGACTGTATTTATTCCTAGTCAAAAAAAGGGAAAAAAGTTTATGGTGAGCAAGAGGGAAAACGAGGTAAAAGAGAAAATTTAGTAGCCGTTATAAGAAAAAAAGAAAAAGATTTAATAGCACCAATTATATTTAAATTCACCCTAAATTCCGTGGGATTTGAACAATGGTTATCTCAATATTTATTACCATCATTAAAAAATCCCAGTGTACTGCTGCATGGATAATTCACCAATTAAACACGAAAAAACGTTATTAGAGAATTAGTAAAGGGGGTCACCAATTAATATTTTTGCCAAAAGACTCTCCTGATTTAAATGACATAGAATATGATTTTAGTGCATTAAAAAGAGCTAGAATGTATTCACATATCAATACATCTCTTGATTAAAATATTCGTAATTATTGTGCAAAATAGTGTCTTATTTTTATTTAAAATAACTATATTTATGCTTATAGTTTATTCAAAAAAAACCAATTCATAGGCGGTAGATATACCGGAAGATACCATCGTCGAATTAAATATATAGCAATCCTATTTTATTTCACGAACACTCATAGGATTACTATATATTCACTTTTACAGGACTTACGTAAAGGTACTACTTGTAGTATAAATATTTGAATTTATTGTCAAAAATGCACTATATATGGAGGCACTGCGTAAGTCCTGTTTTATTAATTTTTATTTGTAATTACTAACCCTTTTTTATCATATTTTTAACTATTTCCAAAAGTTTTAAATGAATAAATAATCAACATTGATTCCTAAATCTATACCTATTTAATTTTCGGTTTTCGGTAAATCTTCAGCAGATGTTTCTACTACAAAACTAAAAAAAATATCTATTAGTACTATCTTTAATAATAGTTACTGATGATGGGAGATTAGGGAGTGGTCTTGACCAATGTACTTTAAGCTTACCTACTAACGACTATAATCTTGAATACCTAATGAGATGATTTGTTTCAATAGTCATTTATTATTAAGTAGTTATAAAAATTAATTCTATTTGCGTAGGGTTATACTTTGTACGGATGTTGTCTGCAACCTCCGTACCTACTCCCTAAATTATGAATTTATTAAACTTCATAATCAACAACAGTTTTCTCTGTCAAAATTGGCATAATTAAAGTATGAATAATCTCCTGGTGAAGAGCATTTTTGGCATAAGCATCAAGAGCTGCTTTATCCTTAACTTGAACTACCAAACCATTTTGAAATCCTTGAGAAAGTTCCGAAAAATTATCCCCGCAAGATAAATCAATTATTTCTGGAATTTTCCCTTTCATTCCTCTCAAAGCAGACATAACTGAGGCAATAGTTCCCGGCGAAGTATCTGAGTGCCACTTGAATAAAACTATATGTACTATCATCTAAATAAATCCCTCATTTCAGTTATCAATTATTAATTATCAATTATTAGTACCGACCGCTAAAGTCAGATCCTTAAAATCTAAAATTGAAGGTTTTTTTTCATCCCCTTAAAAGCCTAGGAAGCTTAATATAGCAGTCCGTTGGAGGTTGCGACACTTCAATAAGTAAATAAAACTTTTAAAACTCTTACCTATTCTCTATTCCCTGTTCCCTGTTCCCTAAAAAGGAGTGGGATTTTTGACACGAATACTCATAGGATTGCTATATCGTTATTTAAAATAAGAATGGAAAACCTTTTTCTACTGAAACCTAGTTATAGCAAAAAATACTTGTCTCAACCTAAATTAAAATGACTATAGCAGTCCGTGCATAGGTTGCGAGAAATCAAAAAGTAAATAAAACTTTTAAAACTCTTACCTCTTCTCTGTTCCCTATTCCCTAAAAACCAGTAGGATTTTTGCCACGAACACTCATAGGATTGCTATATAAATTGTTAACTATTGAGATTATTTAATTTTAATAATCACCAATTAAAGCAAAATTTTGTATAGCAAGGATTTGGCTATTCTGGTAAAGTTTACAACAATATGTAGTTGAAATGTTTAACAGCTTACCTTATTACTGTTGATTAAATAACTATAAATGGACAGATTTACAGAAACTACCGCCTAAAATTACCAGACCCGGTAATTATTGGTACTCCCATAGTTGGTCATGGTAAAGTTGCCGAAATTAAACCAGAAATTGTTAATTTTGATTAAAATAGGCAAAGAGAATATTTAATGTCTTGGTAGTGGTGCATAGTAATGGTGAAAGATATGAGGTCGCGACAATTTTTCGCCATCCAGAGGGAGGGAAAAACTCAAGATCAGAGCTGCAGAGTATGACTTTCGACTCAACAGTAAAACCTATAAAAGTTAAATACAGTTTAAATACAAATGAATTATTTTCCACAAATAACCCATATTATCTACGACTTAGACGGTTTACTTCTAGATACAGAGTCAATTCATGCTCAAGTAAACAAAGAAGTAACAAGCCGTTATGGCAAAATTTTCGACAAACATATTAAATGTAAAATTACTGGCAGAAAATCTATTGATTCTGCAAGAAAAATTGTAGAACTATTAGAACTACCTGTCACTCCTGAAAATTATCTTCAACAAAGAAATATTCTCACATATCAACGCTTTCCTCAAGCGAAGCCAATGCCAGGTGCAGTTCGCCTTACCCAACATTTATATCAAAATAAAATTCCTCAAGCTGTAGCCACCAGTTCTTCCCGTGAACCATTTAATTTAAAAACAAAAAATTATCAAGAATGGTTCCAATTATTTGATTATATTGTTGTTGGAGATGACCCTCATATCAAAGGTGGAAAACCAGCGCCAGATATTTTTTTAATAGCTGCTGAAAGATTAGGAGTTTCCACAGAAAAATGTTTAGTATTTGAAGATTCTGTAGCAGGAATGGAAGCGGCTTTAGCTGCTGGAATGTCAGTAGTTGTAGTTCCGGATCCTGACATGGATAAACACTTATTTCATTCAGCTCATCAAATTCTCAATTCTCTCACAGAATTTCAACCCCACTTGTGGCAACTACCATCGTTTTTATCAATATGACTTATAGAGTATGTATTTTTAGAATAGGTGTCACATAATCTAGATATAAATTATAACTACTCCCTACTCCCTAAGCCTAAGCACAAAAATCATATCCACCTTTCAGTAACACCTTGAAATAGTGATAATATATCTGGAAAATAGTTTTTTATTTATACAAATCCACTAAAATAATAATGGTATTTACTAAATATATTCGTTTTGTTTATTTCACATTCGGCTTGATTCTTCCGAGCTTGGTAGCTTTGACATTTTTACAACTACCACTTAATGCTCAACCTGAGGAGAATGTAGAGTTAGAAAAATCTTCTCCTATTCCAGTCACACCAACACTACCTACCCAAACTGAAGTAGAGTCAGAGAAAACTTCTCCTATGCCAGTCATACCAATAGCACCTACCCAACCAGAAAATGCTCGTCCTTTAGATCCACAAAATAGTCTTCTTAGTCTCCAGGGTGGCCAACGTTTAATGAAGGAAGCTGACAATGCCATTACTTCCGAGAATTATGATTTAGCTAACCAGAAACTGCAAGAAGCTCGTCAAATATTTAATCAACTTTCTAATTTCCATAGTCAATTAGCTGCTAGTTTTTCTGGTATTGATAATCGTCTGGCAGATAGCCAACGTACTAAAGCCCTAGAAACAGCCCAAATGAGAGACCAAGCTACTTATCAGTTAGCCCTTGTCCATCGGGCCCAGAATCAACCTGAACTAGCAGTACCATTACTGGTTCAAATTATTAGCTCCCAGCAACCGACTCGTGATTTAGGAAAAAAAGCTTACCAGCAGTTACTAGAGTTAGGATTTGTTGATATTCCTTATCCTAGGACTTCTGGAGATGGCCAATCTCCAGCGTCATCCCAGTCTCTTAATTAAAATGTAGAATGGCAGTATTTTCTTAGGGGAAAAATTATGAATCTAGAGCAAGTTGAGTCAATGATTAAAGCTAAGTTACCAGATGCTCAGGTACAAGTCCAAGATTTAACAGGGGGCGGGGACCATTTACAGGCTATTGTTGTTTCCTCTGAATTTGAGGGGAAAACCCTCGTGAAACAACATCAAATGGTTTACGCTGCTGTACGAGAACCAATGGCTTCTGAAGCTATCCATGCTTTAGCTTTGAAAACTTATACTCCTCAAGAGTGGAAAACCGCAGGACAAACTGGTTGATTTCTGCTTTTGGGTTACAAGGTAGACAGGATTATTTGGCTACATTAAGCCATAATTAATTAATTCTCATAATTTGCTATTAAACATCAGGCAAATTAATAGTTTCTATAATCAAAAGGACTTACGCACCTAAACAAGAAACCGGGTTTATGGCCCTGATTATTGTTTTTCAAACTATGAAATTTCTTTGATCAACCCGGTTTATGCGTAAGTCCTAATTAAGAAGCGATCGCCTATCACTTAAGCATATCAACCATAAATTAGGGCTATCTAAATAGTGAATGCCGATGGCTTCGATGATCATCTATTTGAGGAAAGAAATATGAATCTAACACCAGAATTAAAAGCAAAAATCGATGAGTTAGTTAAAAATAATAAAGTTATGGTTTTTATGAAGGGTAATAAGTTGATGCCTCAATGTGGTTTTTCCAATAATGTGGTTCAAGTCTTGAATACTTTAGGAGCAACCTATGAAACTTATGATGTATTAACAGATCCAGACATTCGTCAAGGGATCAAGGAGTATTCTGATTGGCCTACAATTCCTCAGGTTTACGTCGATGGAGAATTCTTGGGAGGTTCTGATGTGATAACTACAATGTACAAAGAGGAAAAAGAAGAGCTAGAGCAAAAGCTAGCAGTTGCTTCAGCTTCCTAGAAATCTGAACATTTACCGAAAAATTGGGTTTAAAAAGTTTCCCAAGAAGGATAAGGCTTTAAACCCAATTTTTTTCGCTAATTTAATACAAATCTAATTCTGGTTGAGTTTGTAATGGTATTTCAAAATTTGAAGGGTCATATATGTAGCGAGTTGTTTCTTCCTCCAGTCTATTGATTAAAAATGGTTCGATCGCTTTAGAGGTTCTTAAGGATGTTAGGTAGCCATCTATATATATACGCATTTCCTCATAGCGATAACCACGGTTCCACATTTCGACGAGGGCGTCGGTTAGTTTTTGATAGTGGCGGATTGTTAGAGTGTCAGTTAACATTATTTTTGTCTTCTCAGAATAATGGTTATCTTTACGTTATTAGAACCTAGTTTTAGGTTAATGCTATTTTCTTTTTAATGCAACTTGTACCATTTGTTTTTAAGATTAGTTTTAACCTACTCGAGTGCAGGTGTGACAAACGACAATAACACTTATGCATATAATGGGCACTTTCTTACACTCTTGAAATTCAACTACTTCCATCTTAAAACAATTTTCGGAGGCTTTTCAAATCTCTAGTAGAGTTATAAATTTTTGTCCTAGTTTGTCTTCCCTCTAAAATATATTTCTTCTTTTTCCATTAATCTTAGGCAAAAATATCAACATCTTGACTTAGAAAAAATATAAAATATGTGATGGTTATAGTAACTAGACAGTGGGAAGTCCTGGGGATAACTCTTGCTAGATAAGGCTTAGAGCTATCTCAAGTTTATAGTTATTTTAATTTATGTTGATACGATTTTTTATTGCTATAACTAAGTTTTAGCAGAAAAAATGTGCCATTCTTATTTGAAATAACTATAGAAACTCTCAAACAAAAAACTATAAATGCTGTAAGCCTATTCCTGTAATACTTTTAGTCTTTAAAGCAAATAGTTTTTTAGGAGAACTTTGCACTCTCGAGTTATAGTGAATATATGCCAAATAATAATCAGAAAAGACCTTGGGATACATTTGGGTTAGAGAAATACTCGGAATAAACAAAACCTTAAGTCCTTGTAGGGTGAGTTAGGTAAACTAAGAATCTGTAGTTATTCGTAATCCTATACACACCCTAACCCACCAAATGGCAAGTTTTTACTCAAGAATGTCCTTTATAAACCCTTTTTCAGTATTCAGAATTCCTCAAAGCATAACTTGCTAAACATTTAGAGTTATAAATTCCAGACTTACCCATCCAAACAAAAAACTGGGTTTATTTCCTTGATTATTGTTTTTCTAATAGACTTTTGGGGGAAACTAATTTTTGACCCAGATATTCCAAAGGTTTGAGATTAATTATCACAAAGGTCTAATGAAGAAGTTTTTTACATAGAATTCTTGAGTCAGAGTAACGTCTGTTACAAAAACACTAAAATAATTTATGGTAGTTTAATACATATTAACACATAGTAAAGATATACAGGAAGTTATTTAAGTGGGAGATGCTTGTATTTTAATTGTAGAAGGGAATCCACATCTGCGGTCCTTACTTGGTTGGCATTTGCAGCAATCAGAGTACTGGATACATCAGTCAGCAAATGTTGATCATGCAAAAAAATTAATATACGCTCATTGCCCAAGTCTCGTGATTATGGAAACTGATCTACCAGATGGAAATAGTCTACAATTTTGCCAATGGCTTCAGCAACAGCAACAGTGCTTAATTTTGATGCTATCCTCACGGAAAACTGAAGCAGATATTGTAGCAGGGTTAAAGTCAGGAGCAGATGATTACATCACAAAGCCTTTTGGTATGCAAGAGTTTATGGCAAGGGTAGAAGCACTACTACGTCGTCGCAGGAATATTAGTTGTCCCCCACCCATTAGTTTAGATTATGGTGATTTGATTATTGATTTAGTACACCGTAGAGTTATCTTAAAGGGTAATTTGATTGATTTAACCCCGCAAGAATTTAATCTTTTCTATGTGTTAGCTCAAGCAGAGGGAATACCCCTTACTCGTTCAGAATTACTGCATAGGGGGTGGCCAGATTCTATAGATAATCCTCGTACTATAGATACTCATGTACTATCCCTGCGGAAAAAAATTGAAATCGACCCTCGCCAACCTAGTCTAATTCAAACAGTTAGAAATGTTGGTTACAGACTTAATAGAGAAATTTTAACTACTGATAAATGGAAGAGTGATTATCAAAAGAGTTACAAACAACCTCAAAAAGTTGCACCAGCTTAACTAGTTATCAGCTTTTAGTGGCTAGCCTTCCAGGGATAAAATGTGTTAAGAACTTTGAGTAGCTTTTGGTTAGAATACTAGGTAACTATTGCAACTAATGGTTTAGGAGAGGTTGAAATCCCTTTATGTCAAGCTAGGTTGGATACTTGTTGTATAATTATATGGTTGGGTGAGATGGGGAAATGATACCAAGTCCGCATATAATTATTAAGGTCAATAAGGATTATACCATAGTAGCCATTTTAATAATTGGTATTAATACCAAGTCACCTTCATGAAAAGCTAGTTGATCGAAAGTCTTCTTAATCCTTATGCTTCTTGGCTCTAGGGTAAGTACCTTATCCCATTTAGTATGAGGGAATTCTCAGCTAAAAAAATTTATATTATCGTTATTTAAGAACAGAGTCTTTAGATTCACAAGATTTATGGGGTAATGTTAAAGAATAATTGGTTTGCTGATACAGTAGTCTATTTAATTTAGGACTTACGCAACGGCACTATGTATAGTGGCAATATCTTGAAAATGATAATTTTTTGCACCATATATAGCGGTACTGCGTAAGTCCTGTAATTTTTAAAGAATGAAAATTACTAGAAAAAAAACAACTTTGTTATAGAGAAAGAAATAGAGAAGAAAGGATAAAATATTATCAGCTTTCCCTCGAAATTTTATCAAAAAATTCGGAAGTAAAAGCCTTGTATTTATGGATGAATCAGGATTTGAAGATAATCAAGACTGTATTTATGTCTGGTCAAATGGTGAGCAAGAGGGAAGACGAGGTAAAAGAGAAAATTTAGTAGCCGGGAGAAGAAAAAAGGAAAAAGATTTAATAGCACTAATTATATTTAAAGGAAATCTAAATGCCGTGGGATTTGAACAATGGTATGATCAACATTTATTACCATAATTAAAAATTCCCAGTGTGCTGCTGCACGGATAATTCACCAATTCATAGAAAATAACGTTAAATGGCTTTAAAGCCACTGCTAGTAAGGAAAATACCTTAAAGGGATAAAAATAGCTGAAATCTAGATATATCAATAGAAAAGTATATTTAATATCAAAATACTACTCTACTGTACAAGGTTTTGACCTTATTTTTAATCCATTTTTTCCAAAAGTTCAGTTAAAATGAAAGTTATTTAACTTGAACAACTAAAGGTTTTTTGAGTAAAAATAGTTAGGTGATTGCTGAGAGTAAGCTCCCCTAACCCATGAAGCAAAGCGTGAAAATCGTCAAAATCGTCATGCACTACATGCACTATATATAGCACCTTTGCGTAAGTCCTGTTCAAGTCAAAAAAATGACACTACTGAGTTTTGAATGCTAAGAGCTTTTTAACCCCATTCTTCAGTTTCTTGGACTTGTGTTTGGATAATATTATGGCGTAATTTAACCCAATCAACTTTACTGTTAGGGGAATATAGAATTAATTCTCCTCTTTCTAGATGTAGTAGCTTTGTACAAAAGTGTTGAGCTAAGTCTATTTGATGAGTGACTATAATTACCGTTATTCCATTTTTTGCTAAGGTTGTTAATACCTGTATGACTCGATTTGCACTACCTATATCTAGAGCTGATGTAGGTTCATCCAATAAAATAATTTTAGGTTGAATTACAGCAGCACGAGCGATCGCTACTAACTGTTTTTGCCCCATTGAAAGTTGTAACTCTGAGCTGGATAACCAAGATTCAGAAATATTTAACTGCTCTATCCAATATTCGCATCTTTGCTGAATTTCTGCTGCCTTTATTCCTCTAAGTTTTAAAGGATAAGCGATCGCTTCTACTACTAACATTCCCAAAAGTTTTGAGTCCTGTAATACCAAAGTCACTTCTTTTCGCAGTTGAATTACAGGTATTTTGTCGTACTCCTGGTTATCTAAATAGATCCTACCAGAAGTAGGAGAACTCAATTTATTTAATAGTCGTAACAAAGACGTCTTACCAGCTCCAGAGGTACCTACTATAGCAACCTGATCACCTCTTTCTACAGTAAAAGAAATATCTTTGAGTAAATAGAGGGAGCTAAATGGAGCAGTTAAACTTACTTGGTCTAAATATAGTTGAGACTGCTGTTGTTCCATTTTCTAGCTAGGAAATAGCAACTGCATTAGAGATAGTCCAAGCATCTACTAATAGTAAAAGTATGGTACAACCCAACAAAATAAAATACATCCAAGGTTGTGATAGAGGACGTACATCAGTTGTGTCTATGCCAGTCTTAGCCTCTACTATCCGAACCAGTTTGGCAAAACCTACTACTCGCATAGGCAACAAATAACCTTCTCCAGAGTTATTGACAAAATAATATACTAGACCACCTTGACCTGTAGTCCGAGGTTTAAGAGCTTTTATTTCTGGCCAAGATAAGCACCAACCTTTGCGAAAGAGGTCTGGTACCCAAGCTGGATAGGATACTTGAATTCCTTGGTCATTAACTATTACTCTCTCTGTTAGAGCTGCGTATAATGCTACTCCTCCTAGTGTTAATCCTATGGCCAAAATAACAGGAGATACTGGAGCATTTGTGGCTTCAGATAAAAAAGGCAAAGGTACAGTCAATGCAATATATAAACTTAAAAGAGTTAATTTAATTAGAGGAGAAATTCTGAATATAAAGGTTTCTGAGTTTTGATTTTTAATCATACTAAATTCAGTTAATTAATCATTATAAAATTACTTCGATAAATTCCGGAGAACTCTAAGATAATAATGGTAGATAGAGATGAACAACCTTGCCGAAAGGAACAGTTTCCCTTAACAAAACAAATGGCTTTATTCAATAGTATTTACTTAGTTTATATCGATAGTCGTACATCTTTTTAGGACTTGATAAGTTTTGGCGCCAAGCAGGAACTCAGGATTATTCACTTGTCAAGTCAACAGTTATAAAGAAAAAAGAACATAAAGATCATATTGATAGTATATGATGGAAATAAGGATGAAATAGTTAATTTTTTCTTGAGAACTTAGATTTTTTTTCAGATATAGAATGTAGAGTTAGAGTTATCCTCAACTAGCCATAAGAGTTATTATATTACAAGAATAGGATTGAAGTCAACAAAACTAGATTCTAGTTATACCGGAGATGATGTAGAAATTGTCTCGATGGTAGTTAATAGTCAAGTAAGTATGGTAGTCTTTTTTTATGTTCTCAATATTATAGTCGTTTCACAATAGAATTGAGACAAGTGTTTTTTGCAATAAAAATATTCCAGAAAAAAAACGTATCATTCTTATTTGAAATGACTATAACATCCACACAAACCAGATACTTTAATGTTAATTCGGACTAGTAATGTGCATAACGCTTCATTAGTAACAGGTTATACAGCAATGAATTAATAATCAATGGAATAATTTATAATCTTAAGCAAGCCAGCCGATCTAATGTGTTGATTTCTATGGCTTCTAAATATAGTATTTTCGAAAAAAACTATAGCAATTTTCATGAAGGTAGAATTATAGATACATAACCGACATTCCGCAGATATTCATATGTCTTTATGTATATTTACGATTTCAAAGAGACTTATACGAGGAATATTCGTTCTGGAACTCAATATCAATAACTAATTTTTTATGAGAAAATTAGTTACGATTATTTATAATACTGAAAACTGATGTCTATAGCTATAAGGCTTTCAGGGGTATAATTCGGGGCGATAGATTAATAAAACTTATCAATTTAACGTTAAGAAGTTCGGAATGTGGGATATCAGCTTAAATACAGAAACCAGAAGGTAGAAGTT
>JAKQYE010000110.1:0-7350 GCA_023356605.1 Trichodesmium sp. MAG_R02
CCCTTGAATTATTATTAGGTAGATGAGAAACATCATTACTTGTTTACCACTACCATCATTCTTGCTTTTGACTTTCATTTCCCATGTCGTTTTTGATGCCACTGCCAAGCATGAGCAACTATTTCCTTAACCTCTGGATATTTCGGAGACCAACCCAACACTTTCCTAGCTTTCTCACTACTCCCGACCAAAATAGGTGGATCTCCAGGTCGGCGATCGCGCTCCTCTACCCTAAACTCTCTACCAGTTACTTCCTTCACAGTCTCTATCACTTCCCTAACCGAAAACCCATTACCATTACCCAAATTAAAAATATCACTCTCACCACCATTCAACAAATATTCTAATCCCAAAACATGAGCATCTGCTAAATCACACACATGAATATAATCTCGAATACAAGTACCATCAGGAGTATTATAATCTGTGCCAAAAATCGATATAGAATCCCTCTTACCCAATGCTGCAAACAATACCAAAGGGATTAAATGAGTTTCCGGGTTATGATCTTCTCCAGTCAAACTATTAGGATGGGCTCCCGCTGCATTAAAGTAGCGAAAACAAACCGACTTAAAATCATAAGCGATCTCAAAATCTGCAAGTATTTGCTCTATCATCCGCTTACTTGCACCATAAGGGTTAATTGGATTTTTAGGATGATCCTCCGGAATAGGACTGGTTTGCGGCTCTCCATAAATAGCAGCAGTTGAAGAGAAAACAAACTTTTTTATGGATGCTTTAAGCATAGCTTCTAATAATGTTAGTGTGCCAACTACATTATTGTGGTAGTATTTGCGGGGGTCTTTAACTGATTCGCCGACAAAAATATATGCGGCAAAGTGCATCACTGCAGTAATGTTGTGAGTAGTAAAAATTTTATCTAACAAAGAGCGATCGCTAGTATCCCCAAAAATCATTTCTACCTTCAGGACATTTTCTACAATGTCCCGATGTCCATAGACAAGGTTATCCAAAATCACCACATCATAACCTGCATTTTGTAAAGCCTGAACTGCATGGGAACCAATATATCCTGCTCCCCCACTCACTAAAATAGTTGGCTTAGTTTCTGACACTTTTTCAGTTTCCTTTTAAGTATTAGGTTGGCCTTGGCTCTCATAACCTGAGACAATTTAACTAAGGGTTTTTTAGGCAGTTCTGTAATATGAAAAGCTCATCATTAAGATGGTTCCATACTTGGGAGCAACTTTCATTTCAGTGGACCACACTCGACGCAAATGACCATTCCACTCTACAGGGTTTTGGTTGTGGCCATATAATTCATCAATCCGAAAAAAAAGCGCTGTATGAGTTTTGGTCAACCCTGAACCGTATTGACTCATAAGCGGAGCTACCAAAAAATTAATCTTCAAAAACCCCTAATACTATACCAGGCTTTTTCCTACTACTATACAGCAGAAAATCTCCAATCCCCGAAAAGAGATTGGAACTAGAGAAGGCTACTATGACATACTCCCACACTAAGGTAGTCCTATAAGTGTGGACTACTCCCTTAAGAGTCCCGGTACTCCGTCAGACTCCACGAGCCTTAAGGAATTAACGTCCTAACGCCCTATTTTTTATATTTATAGTCATTTCAAATAAGGATGGAAAACTTTTTCTACTGAAACTTAGTTATAGCAAGAAATACTCGTCTCAATCTAAATTAAAATAACTATGCCCCTTGGTTTATATCAACCTCTATCACTAACCCCAGTGGGGATAATTTGGCAGTCTTTTTGGATAATTCTTTGGGGACTTTTTCACCACAAATTGAGAATCAAAAAAACCCGAAATAATATCGTCAATCAATGTCCCATTAAGTCCCATTGATTGACTGTGGATTCATCTGACCCCAAATCAAAGATCATGGCCCAAGACTTCTCGAGGATTTAGCTAAACCAGGAAACTTTTGTGTTATGATTTCGCAATGAAGTGTTTTTCAATAACCTCGGGAATTTGTGCCGAATTAATTCGACTGTATTTTGCTTTGTTCGGCATAACTACCATGTTTGGTCCTGCTTTACACTTTTTCAAGCATCCTGTTTTCTTGATTGTCACCTGGTCTTGTAAGCCATGATTGCTCAATACTTCTGACAATGCTTGACAAACTTTACCCGCACCTCGTTTCTGACAATCAGATTTTTCGCATACCAAAATTTGAGCCTTTTTACCTGCACATTTAGCTTTAACTTCAGTTCTATTTTCAGATTTGCTGCAGATATCCTCAGTTTCTGGGGATTTCAGTTCTGTTAGTTGACTTGATGACTTTTCAAATAATCCCAAAGTCTGACTTGGGCATAGCTCTGTTGGATTCTTGGTAAAATCTGGCACAATTTTGAAAGCCTTAAGCTCTTCTTCACCAGTTTTTTTACATACCGCCATTTCACCTTTTATTTTGACCTCTAAACCTGGCGTCAACACTGATGCAAAATTTCGTCGCAAACCCTTGGCCACTTTGACAATATAATTATTTCCTGCTAATGACTCTACATGAACATATTTCAGTTTGCAGCCATCTTTGATAGTAACTTCATGGACTTTTCCTTCCAGGCTGAATTTTTTCAGATGCTTGAGTTTAGACATTATTCGTTACTTTTGTTTACTAGTGGTTATCTGTGTGGCTGGAGATAGGTTTAATTAATTTAAGGATAAAGTTTTGTATCTCTACAGATAAATACATTACTTTTTTCCCTAATTAACTCATGGTACTAATTAGCATATTAGCTAACCTCCCAACAACTTTGTAGCAATTGCGCCAATTCATAACGATTTGCCGTGAATTGTTTTAAAACACTTTCTAGTTGATTAGCTTCATTTGTATTTTTAAGATATACCTGCAATGGCTGTTCCGATTCACACCAACAATCAATATCCAACTCTTGTAAGCGCTTATATACCTGCCATCTATCTACACAGCTTACTTCTACAATTTCACAGGTACTTTGGTTCTGGTTAAATGTATTCATCTTTTTATAATTGAAATATTTTAGCACTAAACTTGTTTGTAAATTTCGGCAGAAGTGGAGTGTATTTCTACCAGCAAGCATCCATATTTGAGTGTACAATATCTAATAAATTTTCTCAATAGTTTGAGAAAAAATAGTTGTTAACTCATAATATCTTTTATCTGTGTACATGACTCAGGTTGACTCTCCTAGTAACTGTGATAGACTTGAGACTAATAGCAATAAAAAAGCTAGATAATTATCAATAAACTAAGTTATTGACAAGGGAATAAATAATTATGTCTACAACAGCAACTCCAGTCCAAGCATTTGGTAAAATTGCCGAGAACTCAATCGGATTAGAAAAAAGCGTTACTGAACCCATATGTGAGGGTATGAACGGAGCTTTAGCCAGTTTCCAAGCTTTATACCTCCAGTATGAGAAACACCATTTTGTCGTAGAAGGAGCAGAGTTCTACCAATTACATGAGTTCTTTGAAGAAAGTTATGATGATGTCAGAGAGCATGTCCATGAACTGGCCGAACGCCTAAATGGTTTAGGTGGTGTCCCAGTTGCTAGCTTTAGTAAGTTGGCTGAGATGTGCTGCTTTACTCCTGAAGTAGATGGAAGTTTTAATTCTCGTACTATGATCGAAAACGATCTAAAAGCAGAACAGGAAGTAATTAAGTTATTACGTCGCCTAGCTGGACAAGCTGAAAGTTTAGGCGATCGCGCTACTCGCTACCTCTATGAAAAAATTCTACTTAAGACAGAAGAGCGTGCATATCACTTGGATCACTTCCTAGCTCCAGACACATTAGTAGTATTGAACTAAGTTAACTGCCCAAGTTAAGAACCTATAATTTCTAGAAGAATGAACAGACCAGATACAGATAAGTAGATACAACACCCGAGTTTTAGTTAGAAAAATTGTACTTGATTAAGCTAGCAAAACCTAAGCTTTAGTATAGTCGGCAAAAAAACTCAGACATTCAAGTTTCATTCTTCGCCCGTTCAGCTTCCTGGAGGAAGAGAATAAAGCATTCATGGCAGAGAGGTACACCCATTCTCTCTGTCACATTTTTTTTGTTAGGGCTAGATTAACCGGCTGTTAAATTAATTATAACCCTGTTGCAAAAATTTAGCAACTACCTGGAAACAATTTTAAAATTTGTCAAATCAGTTACTGAATTTCTTAATTAGTTAACAGGAAGTTATGGCAATAATTAACCATATAGCATTGAATATCATAGGTAAGCCTGGTAATTAATCAAATCAAGTAAAAAATCAAAAATTAAAAAATGGAGGATTTTAAAAATATAACCAGATTTTAGGTTATACCAATTTTCCAAAATAATGCTATACTTTCTCAATATTATTGTGATTAAGCAATAAGTAGGTCCCCCAGGATTTTTGACTCTTGTAGCGTCTAATTCTATAGATCAATAAACATATCCGGAAACTAAGCTTTTATTTTACTTAGTTATTTCAAAGGTTTAAGATTAATTATCAGAGAGGTTTAATATATTTATTGAGCTAATAAAAAAAGCTTGAAGCCAAGAAAATCCAACAAAAAAAAATATCTTACTAATTTTTGCAACTAAACACTAGAGGCGAAATGAAGATATCTTATTCCTAACAACCCTAGGACTTACCAATTTTACATACAGGGTCCCTAACTACTTTAAAGAAGATTTAGCAAGACTTTTGAGATTTAGTTTAATGCCAATTATTAATAACTATGACTCAAAAAACTACTAAGCGCGACTCTATTATAAGCATTCTTACTACTAAAAGTAAAATTATAAATACTACTACAATGAAGAAACAGGCTCAGACAAAAGTGGTATCTGGGGAGAAACTACCTACTAAATCTACAATGCCAGAAGGAGTATTAGGCAAAACCGATGTAAGAGTGCCATTTCTAAGTTTAGGGGTAGCAGAAAAAGCTCCTGTAGATAAAAGTAGGCAAGAAAAAGAGGGGCTCAAAATAATTGAAGGCACCCTATCTTTAGGAATTAGATATTTTGATACTGTTGCTAGTTATGGTGCAAATGAGAAATATTTAGAAAAAGTTTTGTCTCCCTATAAAAAGGAAATATTCTCGACCAGTAAGACAGGTAGACAAAGTTGCAATAGTGCATGGTAGGATAGGAAGCGATCGCTAAAAAGTTTAAATAATGTAGGTCTTATTGAGATAAAAATACCTACTTATGGTGGAGTACCCCGAGGGCTATTCTTAAATATAGGAGAGGCAATGGGATATGTTTTATCGTTGCCGGGAGTATATTGTTGTTTTGTAGCTACGGAGTCCGTAGAAATGTTAAAGTCCAATATTAGGGTAGCTCAGAGTTTTTAGGAGTTAACTCAGAAGGATATAGGAGGAATAGAACAGAAAACAGCCAATGTTTGGTAGGATAACACTTTCTTCCGGAGTTGGACCTAGTAGAAGGTAAAAGTCGGGAATCATTAGTAAATTTGGTTTAATTTTTCTTCTTAAAAATATGGCAAAATCCCTTAAACCCGATGCATTTTTTCAAACATTAGGAGTTATCCTTGATGTTCGCAGTCCTGCCGAATATAACCAAGGTCATATTCCCGGTGCTGTTAATTTTCCCCTGTTTAATAATGAAGAACGGGCTTTAGTAGGAACTTGCTACAAACAAAAAGGTAAAGATGAAGCAGTAGAGTTGGGGTTAGCGATCGCTAGTCCTAAATTAGCTGATTTTGTTGCCCGCGCCAAAATTTTAGCTCCAGAGCGTCAAGTAAGAATTCACTGTTGGCGTGGTGGAATGCGTAGTGCTTCAGTAGGTTGGTTACTAGAAACCGCTGGGTTTAATGTTGTCATACTCATCGGTGGTTATAAAGGGTTTCGCCGTTGGGCACTTTCTCTATTTTCAGTTCCACAAAAAATTATTGTTCTGGGTGGAATGACTGGTAGTGGCAAGACTGAGATATTGGGTGCTTTAAGAAATATGGGGGAACAGGTCTTAGACCTAGAAGCTCTTGCAAACCATCGGGGTAGTAGTTTCGGAGCTTTGGGGCAGCCACCTCAACCTACTAACGAGCAATTTTGGAATACGATAGCAATGGAGTGGGTTAAGTTTGACTCCACCAAAGCTTTATGGGTTGAAGCTGAGAGTAAGAGTCTTGGGTTGTGTCGCATTCCCCAAGAAATTTTTGAGCAAATGGAAAAAGCAATAGTTATTGAAATAAGTCGTAGTCGTCAGGAAAGAGTGGAATTTTTGGTAGAAATATATGGGGATGCAAATATTGATGATTTGATTGCTGCTACCGAACGCATTCGTAAACGGTTGGGAGGTATGGGAGCTCAAAAGGCAGTTGATTTTGGCAGAGAAGGAAATTTAGCAGCAGCTTCAGATTTAATTCTTCATTACTATGATAAAACCTATACTTACGATTTGGAAAAAAGGGGTGGTTGTATTCATAAAGTTAATATTTCTGGGTTGTCAAATGTTGATGCTGCAGTATTGGTGCAACAAAAAAGTCAGGAGATTCTCTAATTCAGTTATCAGTTAATTTGCCGCTAAATATAGTTATTTTAATTTAAATTGAGACAAGTTTTTCTTGCTATAACTAAGTTTCAGCAGAAAAAGTCTTCCATTCTTATTTTAAATGACTATATAATATCATTTGATAGTCTTGTTCCCGTAACGGTTTTCGAGTCAAATGAGGATAGGGTGATGGGGCTCAGGGAGAGTATTTTTTTCCACTCACCGGACCCTGATGCTAAGTTTTTCCCTCCCTCCTCATACCGAAAAATTGTCACGTCCCCATCTCTAATACCATTACTATACACCACTACCAGTCATTTTCTATAGTTACAGCCCTTGACCTTGTTATGAGGTACACCTATCCTCGCAAGATTTCAGGACTACATAATTTTTACTATTCACCTTGTAGCTTATATGCCCAAAATTTGCTGTATCTTACTGTATTTAAGGCGTTGCTGAATCAAGGTATGAAAATAAAAATTGAAGAATCTGAAATAGTTGCTATTCAATAGTTAAGGCTTGCCGATTAAATATTAAAGTATAGATACATAAAGGCTTCAGCATTTTTAGGAACGAAAAAAGTATCTAGCTTTCGGTTCTGAAAGCTCAAAAAGCCAGTATTTTAGGCGCTTCCTAGGCATAAAAATCAAGGTAAAAATATATCCGACTACCTCCCCTATCAATTCCTCATTCCTCTATAGGGATACAATGCTTAGGGACATGAAACGCACTTTTGTTATGCAACGTCCCTACATTTTCTCCTAGAGGATATTACGGATAGTTCCCCTGCTCCTGAAAAAGACATTTTCAGCAAGCCCTAGTTAGGGTTTATAAATCAAGTTATGAAAGTTAAATTCGCTCAAATATAAAATTGTTTTCAATTAAT
>JAKQYE010000110.1:7450-20417 GCA_023356605.1 Trichodesmium sp. MAG_R02
AGGATATTACGGATAGTTCCCCTGCTCCTGAAAAAGACATTTTCAGCAAGCCCTAGTTAGGGTTTATAAATCAAGTTATGAAAGTTAAATTCGCTCAAATATAAAATTGTTTTCAATTAATATTAGAGATATAGTTATTTCAAATAAAAATGAAACACTTTTTCTGATGAAACGCGAGTTATAGCAAGAAATAGTTGTTTGAATCTAAATTAAAATGACTATAAAGGTTAACTCGGTACTAAAATTCTTGCGACAAACACTGAGGGTATTTCAAGGAGTCATAACCTAGAAGTCAGGAGTTAGAATTAATAGTCCAAACATCATTTCAATGACTAAAACTCTATTTTTAGTTCAAGGAGCATCGAAAAAGAATTTTTTTTAATTACCCAAATTATTTGTAGCCTTCTTTTTCATATTTCATATTACATCTAATTTTCGTAGAATAACTAAACAGAGCAAAATTTGGTGACAATAGTCAATTCTTACCGAAAAATTGGGTTTAAAACCTCGCCTATAAGCGGGCGACTTTTTGGTTTATTTTTTTCCACAGGTTATGTCCTTCTTCCTTTTTAGTTCACAAGAAATATATTAGTCGCGGGCGGGTAATCAGACACAAAAACAGACAGATCGGCCAGCATCTGTGAGATGTCAACCCGCCGAGGCGCTAAGGCTCGGTTGTTTACCCGTGCCCTGAGGCGGGGGAGGATGTCAACTAATGGTCAATCAGCTAAATCAGAATTAAATAAGTCTTTACAGGATGCAACATTTGGCCAGTTTGTTCAGATTCTAGAGTATCTTACCTAAAAACTTGGCCAGAAGATCATCAAAGTAGACCCAGAAGGTACATCTCAAGATTGTGAGGAGTGTTTGAGCAATGTCTCTAAAAGCTTCTCAAGACCCTGGCATTCTGGCCCTGGATGTGGTCAAGAGCTAGATATGGACTATAAAAACCTACCCCTCTTGGTCTTGCTATTATAACCCTTCCGGGAATAGATAGGGGTAGGGAGAATTATTATTAACATAGGGGAAGGACATCACCTAACCTCAAAATAGGGGTCAGGGCTTCTCAAGCTGAAGAATACCAGGTTGTCGCGTCAGGACAACACTGTTCTGAGCCGAAAGTGAGAAATTATTGAACAGACTTGTCGCTAAATAGAGGGAAAAAATCGCTCAAAATCAGGCATAGTAATAATTCCAAGCATTTCAGAGTATTGACAGCTATAATCCTTATATATTAAGGGTTTTGAGGATTTTTTAAATTATGAAGCAACAAGTCTAACATGATATTTCAATTGCAAATTATAAAAATGTTATGAGGCTAGTTATTAAGGCGTCATTTCTATTTCTTTTTAATTCCACTGGGAAATTGATTTATTTGAGCTACACCATAGAATGTAATATCATTTCTTCCTACTCGTAGTCTATCTACTCGTAGTTGAGTATTTTCTAATGCAAATTTATCTAAGTCTAGTAAATTATTAACATGATCTATTAGAGATTTACCTAGGTCCACTGATTCTTGATTACCGTTATATTTGACATTGAAAAATTTTATTTTACGTCGCTCCTGTGTTTCAATGTTAGCAGTAAGATCAACGTCTATAGGTTGAATTGAGTCTCCCACTCTAATTTGAGTTTTGAGTCTGAGGGCTCTATCTTCAGTTATATTCATTTGAGTATTTTGAAAATGTAGGGGTTGTCCACGATAATTGAGCCTTTGGAGTTTCTCTACCACAAATGGAGTATTGAAAGAAGTAGTCAAATCTGACTCGGTTAATACTGTTCTCAGAGTTGCCTGGATAGGCTGCCTTAGTTTAACTTTACCTGCAAAAATTGCACTGAAGTCTATTGATACAGCTTGCAGGTAAAGTTCCATGACTTCGATGCGAAGGCCATTATACATCTGCATTCCTTTGCCAATGAAGTCAAACCCATCCAGACTACCCTGTAACAGTTTGGCCACTGGCTCTGCCCGGACATTGGCTTCGACTTTATCAGAGCTCTTAAACAGCGCTGCGATAGCAGCTCCTGCTACTTTGCTCACTAGGCGATCGCCATTTTGATTAAGTGTAGGTGTACTGGTAAACAATGACGCCACCATGATTTTTTAATATGCTCCTCTTATATTATAGCCTTCTTGTGAAGAATTGTAAATTTAACTTGTACTTATGCACTTTATAAGTTCGACTTTTAACTTAATCAAGAGATGTACCTTCAAATACAAGAACATCAAACTTTTGACTGCCCCCCAAAGCGGGGGGGGATTAAGTTCTGCATTTTGACTTAATCAAGAGGTGTACCTCTAAGACAAGCACCTGCTAGTAATGTCCCAGTTAAGTCGGCCTGTTCTACTAAAGCACAGAGCAAATTAGCTCTCTGTAAGTTTGTGCCCCGGAGTACGGCTCCACTTAGATTAGCCTCTTCTAAATTTGCCTCAAATAAATCAGCACCAGAAAGATTAGCATTGCTCAACTCTGCCCGAAACAAATTTGCCCTAGTCAAATTCACTCCTCGTAAATCAGCCCCACGAAAATCAATGCCACTAAGGTCCAGATCATTAAATATAGCTCCATTTAAGAAAGCTCCTGCAAAGCTAGCTTCCCTAACTTGAGCATCAATCAAAATAGCACCCCGTAGGTCTGCGTTGCGAAAATCTGCTCCTCTTAAGTCCGCACCAGTAAAGTCAGCACCTCTAAGATTAGCCCTCAGTTTTGCTTTTTGTAAATTAGCACCAGCGAAATTAACTCCAAGCAAATGAGCTTGGTAAAAATCTGCTTCTGGGAGCATGGCCCCTGTTAAATCTGTACCTGGAAGATGAGCATTTGCCAAAAGTTTAATCTTGCCCACTCTAATGGCCGAAATATCAAGAGATAATGATTTATTCATGGTTATATTAAAAATCTGATTATTAGGCATGGGGTTTGGGGAGCAATAAAAACCTGTGCCTTTTGAGGCGGGGATACATGGACTCCCCAATGTAAAAACAGGTCACATAAGACTACTTAATATTTACAATTAATTTTTTAAGATGATACTAATTTCCTTAAGTATGGCTACACATAATACTCAAGTATGAAATCATATAATCCTATTAGATAACATAAATTTACCTAATATTAACAATTAATTTTTATTAACTTTTTTTGTTTGATTACAAAGTATTTATGTTACCGTGTATTGTTATCGTTGGGTAATTATAGCCAATTACATAATTATTGCCAGGTTAAAACTATATTATAGATAAATTATCCCATAAATCACATTACCTATAAATGTAAACGTATCTTATTTTGAAGTTTTGAGAGGACAAGAATGCCATGCTGATAAATATTTATACTTATTACTCCTCTAAATCTTAACAGCACAAGCTCTCAGAACTTAGATTAGATGAGTTGACCCTGCATTTCATATTAGTCATAGCTATAAATCATCAACTTTTCCATGAAATCAACGAAATTGTTGCTGTTTTTGAAGATATAGTTATTTTAAATAAACTTTTTTACCAGAAATTCTTTCAAAGCTAGAAAGCTTAGTTTAAATCTAATGTGAAATGACTATAAAGTCTGCTGAAACGCGGGTTATAGCAAGAAATACTTGTCTCAATCTAAATTAAAATGACTATATAAATATGCCACGCTATTGCCAGTGTAATAGTATGCTTTATTCCATATCATAAACAAAATAAACAACACAGTTTTTCAATAAGGAATTGCAATGACGCGACTTTAGAATAATCAATGGTGGTATGTTTGGTAGTGTTTTTTTAGTAAATCCTCTCCAAAATCACCATCGAATTCACGCCAGACTGTGTGAACATGGGGAGCATCAATATTTGTGTCTACAAAATTGTCATACTCAATTAAATGGTTAGTCGTACAAAGTCGGTAATAGTGTGGTTTTCCCTTTTCCAATGAGCCTACCCAAACAAAGACCAGTGTTTCAATTTCTGTCAGTGGTGAATTGTCCAGATTTTTGATCAGCTCAGGGCGAAATTTCTCAATATAGACTTTAATCAGATCTTTGATTTTCTCTTGTTGAGTTAAATTCATTTCACTGTATTTCAGACCTTTGCGAGGATCTAAAATATTTGTGTCTACTTTGGTCAAATCAGAAATTTTAGAGAATATCTCTTTTGGAGGCGCTTCCTGGATAAAGGCTTTTTTTAATTGATCATCTGTAAGGGATTCTGCAATTTCTCTGGCTAGATTTTCTTCATCTTTTAGAACCATTAGACTATCTTTAAAAACCTGAAAACCTTTGTATTCTCCTTTCAAAACCACAGTTGGGGCTGCCCCATAAAAAGTTGGTGTAACAGAGAAGAGATGGCCATTTACCAGAGTGATATTAATGGAAATGTGATGACCTTCAAAACTCCAAGCCCAGGTTTTATCCTTTGAAGGAGTTCCGAAAATAGAGACATAGTAGAGTTCTGGGTCATAGAAAGGCCTTTTTGGGTTCAAAGAAAATATAACCTTTTCAAGCATCCTGACATTTTCGGTCGTGAGAATACCTTTTGCACTTAAAGCTGTTTCAAGAAGGTTCACAACCAGCTTTTTTTGATTTGAATTCATCTGTTTGATCGCCAAACCAAAGCGCTTTTTATCAGGGCTGCTTAAGGGAAGGAAATAGTCGGGAAGGTAAGCCCAGTCATTCCTGTTTTCGTGAGAAAATTCTGCAAAGGCCTGAGATTTTTGATCTGGAGTTAGTGAACCAAGAAAACTATTAGCCGCTTTTATCATGTTAGTTCCCGAATAACTTAGCATGGAATCAGCCTCAGAGTATAGAGCCTGTTCTTTTTGCTTTGAATTCACCTCTGCCATAACCAGACCAAAGGGATTTCTTTCAGACTTGACAGACTTATCGGGGAGAAAATCCGAGTCATTCCTTTTTTTGTGAGAAAACTGTGCAAGAGGTTTAGATTCTTGCTCTGTACTCAGTAAATCAAGAAAGGCGACTAATGCTTTTGTGATTTCAGTTCCTGGATTATTCGAGCATGAGACAAGACTCAATACTAATAAGATCATGACAAATAATTTGTTCAATTGTCCCATTTTTAACTCCTTCTTTACAATCCGAAAAATAATTTTCAATCAGCAAAAAAATACCATAAATCTATCCTACTAATAACATTTCTCAAAGCTTTGCTATATATCGTTACATCTTAAACAATTGACTAATGACTATTGCAGGTATTGCTCGACTTCAGGAGGGTATAGTTTCATGGGATAGATATAGAGTACAGAATGTAATTTTAATCTCATTTTCTATTTTTGTTTTATTTTTCTTATAGTTGTTTTAATTAAAATTGAAACACAAATTGAGTATAGTAAAATTAATTCAACTAGAAAATGTTTTGAACTAGGCCTTACAGTTTAGACTTCATACAAAAAGTAATAAGCTTTGTAAAAAAAGGCGGTAAAATTACCAAATTAGCTCATAAATTTGGGATAAAAATAGCTTCGATATATAGATAGTTATCTTGCCAAAAATTGTCAGTAACTAAGGTAAAAAGTCGTCAAAAAAGAAATAAATTGGAAAGAATTAGAAAAAGATGTAAAATAAAATCTAGAGTCGATAACTCTCAGACAGAGCTACAAAAATTGGAGTTAATCTTACAGCTATATTTTATGCTTTAAAAAAAATTAATTTTCCTTAAAAAAGAATAGTTATGGAGAAAAAAATAGAGAAGAAAGGATAAAATAGTATCAGAGACTACAAAGTTTTATAAAAAAAATTAGAAGCAAAAACCTTGTATTTATTGACAAATTAGGATTCAAAGATAATCAAGACTGTATTTATGCCTGGTCAAAAAAAGGGAAAAAAGTTTATGGTGAGCAAGAGAAAAAACGAGTTAAAAGAGAAAATTTAGTAGCCGGTAGAAGAAGAAAGGAATAAAGATTAATAGCACCAATTATATTTAAAGTCACCCTAAATGCCGTGGGATTTGAACAATGGTTAGCTCAACATTTATTACCATCATTGAAAATTCCCAGTGTACTAATTATGGATAATTCACAAATTCATAGAAACAACGTTCTCAAAGAATTAGTAGAAGGAGAGAGTCACCAATTACTATTTTTGCAAAAATACTTTCATTATTTAAATGACATATAATATGATTTTAGTGCATCAAAAATAGCTTAAATGTATTCAAATATAAATACATTTATTGATGAAATTGTCCGTAATTGTTGTAGCAAATAGTGTATCATTTTTATTTAAAATAACTATATGTTAAGTTGTGTGTGTGTTTTCCCTGGACTGAGATATAAAGAAAATATTAATTTTTTTATAATTTTGTTAAAAATTATTTATTATTAACTAATAATAATAATAATTTTCATATAAAAAACATTTAGGTTCTGAAGAACAAAACTATAATAAAAAAAAGTAAAGTATGAAAGATGATCTTATTGTAGGAACTAGAATTTACAGTTTTTCTAACTCACACCCTAAATTATTTCAGCTCGAGAGTTGGTGTCAGGACACATTAAAATATGCTGCTCATATAGTCATAGCTACAAATAATCAACTTTTCAATGCAATTAACCAAATTGTTTCTGTTTTTAAAGATAAAGTGTCTCTCCTACTCATAGATCCTTGGACAGAGTTTACTCATCCCCTAAATGCAATTATAGTTGAAGTAAATTTTAGGGGTGTCAGCAAACTTCTACTTCAAAGTTTCGAAGTTTATGTCTCATCAACAGATGTGGAAAAATTAAATTATTATCTGACTTCAGATACTCTGGTAGTTGGGGGAAAGATGATTTCAAATCATGGAGGATATCAGCCAGGAGTTCAACCTATAAATGGGATGAACTCTCCTTGGAATACTCTGGCTCTGTGGAACTTGTCAAAATTAAACGTGACGGGATTTATAGGAATTTCTAGCGGACTTATCAAAGATATACCTGGTGGAATGGAAGAACTCAGTACTATTTCCTTACTACAACAACTTTATCCTAATCAAGCCCAGGCTAAGTTAATTGCATTATCAGACCTAAAGTGGATGACGCACTGGAGGTGTGATAAACGTCAAAATCACCATGAACAAAAAATGATGACAAAACTGTTGAGAGCAGAAAAGCAACTGGAATACTCCAAGATTCAACGCGGGGCTGTGACAGTAATGCTTGAATGAATTTATTGGGTAAAAATAATTTTTTTGTTGAAAAAAAATATGAGATGAGAAATAAGAAACACTTTATAAATTGGTCAAACCAGTATCAATGCCGACCCACATATGTGCATCACCCTGCTTCAACTGGAGAAGCTAGAAATATTATTCGTCAAGCAGTAGAACGGAAAACCAAAATCAGAGTATTTGGTTCAGGACATTCTCCCAGCGATATCGCCATGAGTAATTACGATTTGATTTGTAGCGATCGCTTAAATCAAATCCTAAATATTAACTGGGACAGTCAAACTATTGTGACTCAAGCAGGAGTTACCCTAAAAGAGTTGAGTGAAGGCCTAGGCCAACATGGACTAGCTTTGCCCAATCTAGGTTCGATTTCCGATCAAACTGTAGGAGGTGCAATAGCAACAGCAACTCATGGTACAGGATTAAATTATGGGATACTCTCAACAATTATTCAGGAAATTACACTAGTAACAGCTTTAGGAGAAGTTATCAAAATATCCAAAGATGAAAATTCTCAACTATTTAATGCTGCAAAATGCCATCTGGGAAGTTTGGGATTAGTTACAGAACTCAAATTACTAACAACGAAAGAATTTGACCTAGAAGTACAAGAACAGCCAGGAACTCTAGAAAATATATTAGATACATTACCAAAACGCTTACAAGCTGACCACTATCGTTTTTGGTATTTACCACATGTAGATAAGGTATGGGAGTGGAGTGCAACTCGCAAACCACCTGGAAAAACTACTCCCAGACAAAACTTTTTCCAACGCCTCCAGAGTTGGTATCAAGAAAAACTCATTGGCTATTATACATTTGAACTATTATTATATTTAGCTACTTATAACCAAGGTCTGATTCCTTCTATTAATAGCTGGTATGTCCAACAAATGTTTAGTCAGCCAAAACACTCACAGGGCAATAGTGTAGATCAATTTAATTTTAATTGTCTATTTAAACAGCAGGTTAATGAGTGGGCAATTCCTATAGAACATACGGCTGAAGCTATTTTGCAAATTCGCCAGATGATTATAAAAAAAGACTATCAAGTTCATTTGCCTATTGAAGTGCGCTTTGTCAAAGGAGATGATATTTGGTTAAGTCCTTGTCAAGGTAGAGATAGCTGCTATATTGGGGTGATTACTTATATGCCCTACGGTACATCTGTTAATTGTCAAGCCTATTTTAAAGACTATGAACAAATTATGGCTTCTTTAGAGGGTCGCCCCCATTGGGCTAAAAGGTTTGGGCCTGATGCTAAGGAAGTAGAAAACATGTATCCCCACTGGAATGACTTTCAGAAAGTCCGTTATCAACTCGATCCAAATTATCTATTTAGTAACTCCTATAGCGATCGCGTACTTGGAAAACCTCAAAAATCTGTTTTATCCTACTCTTGAGCAGGATTTTTTGTCAGGGTTTATACTCAGTTGAAATGATGTTTTATTGAATATGGAAACAGATATTTTAGTTATTGGGACAGGAGAATATGTTACAGGTTTTGTTGGGGGAGCAGCAGCTAATTCTGACAAAAGTGCTGGTGTTGTAGCTTTGGTGCTTTTTGACCTCCGCAGTCGTGGGAAAGTGAATCAAATTTCCCTCTGTGGACAAGATGGAAAACGCTTTCCAGGGATTCGCCATCATTTTGCCGAACAAATTAGTTCTCGGTATCAGGGAATAGATGTTTCAGTCCATACGTTTCCTGATGATAATGAGTATAATCCCCAAGCCTATCAAATGGCGATTGAGAAGATGAAGCCAGGGAGTGGGGTAATTATAGTTACCCCTGATGATACCCACTTTGATATTGCTATGACTGCTATTAGTCACAAAATGCATGTTTTAGTTGCTAAACCTTTAGTGAAAACTCTAGAAGAACATGAGAAATTAATTGAGGCTGGAAAGGAACATAATGTACTGGTGGTAGTAGAGATGCACAAGAGGTTTGATCCAATGTACTCTGATGCACGCGATCGCGCTCGTAGCTATGGAGATTTTAGTTACATGAATAGCTATATGAGTCAGCCAAGAAGTCAGCTGAACACATTTGGGAAATGGGCAGGGCGCTCTTCTGATATTAGCTACTATTTGAACTCTCATCATATTGATTTATTAGAATGGATGATAGGCGATCGAGCTAGACCCATCCAAGTTAGTGCTTTAGCTGCTACGGGAGTAGCTCAGAAAAAGTTAGGTATTGATACCGAAGATACTATTACCCTAACGGTTAAGTGGGAAAATATCGAGAGTGGGAATTTAGGAATTTCGATTCATACGGCATCATGGATTGCCCCTAAATCTGATGTCCATTCCCAACAGCGTTTTTTTTATATGGGTCATCAAGGAGAACTTCAAATTGACCAGGCTCATCGTGGTTATGCCACGGCAACAGTATTAGGAGGATATGCCAGTATCAACCCTCTATTTATGAAATATGAACCCTCTGATGGTAAATTTGCTGGACAGGGAACCTATGGTTATCAAAGTTTTGAAAGATTTGTGGATGCAGTCGGTAGCATTAACCAAGGAAAAGCAGAACCCAGAGATTTTGACAAGATTCTCCCAACTGCTGGAGGAACTATCCAGACAACAGCAATTCTTGAAACTGGTCGTCTCAGTTTAGACAATGGTGGTTTACCTATTGAAATTCAATATAGTTCCCAGGAGCTATTAAAAGCATCTAAAAAATAGTTGTAGCCCATCAGTACCATAATAATTTTTGGTCTTGCTAAAGAAGGTTATGAAAATAAAAAGTGAATCATATCAAGTATTTGTTAATTAATAGTTTAGCAATTGCAAATTGGCTATCTGGGGTGATGAAGGTCATGTCAAGAAAACAGAACTTTTACCTTTGTTATTTATATATTTATTTTAATTTAGATTGAGATAAGTTTTTCTTGCTATAACTAGCGTTTCAGCAGAAAAAGTTTTCCATTCTTATTTTAAATGACTATATGTTTGTTATCTAGTTGTTTAGTAGCTATGTTTTTTTGTTTTCAGTTTCTTTAGTCAGGTCATAAGATCATAATTTATGAGCCTTTTATCTTTGCAGGGTGTGATATTAAATCCGGTAGCGTCGGTATAAATAAAGCATATTATTCCGGGTTTATTGAAATGCCCTAGGAAAATGTTAGATAATTAAAACTGTTTAACAAAAAAAATGCCAGATAATTTAACTGTTGTATTGATAGGTTCTGTGGTGGGAATTTTAGTAGGATTTTCCAAAACAGGAGTACCAGCTACATTCATTTTGGCAGTCCCAATTATGGCAAGTATTTTTCCTGCCAAAGAATCCATTGGAGTATTGCTGCCAATGTTAATCTTTCCCGACCTAATAGCTATATGGTATTATAAGCGTCACGCTGACATCAACGAAATTTTCCGTTTGTTACCTGGTTGTATAGTAGGTATGTTTCTTGGTTTTCACTTTCTTTCACAGGTCAATAGTGAAAACTTGAAGCCTATTTTGGGGATTTTGGTACTAACTTTATTGGTTTTGGAATTGCTTCGCTATCGGATAGATTTCCGTTGGATTACAAAAAACAGTTTATCTCCTGTTATTTTTGGTATACTGGGAGGTTTTGGGACTACTATTGGTAACGCGGCTGGTCCAGTTATAAGTATTTTTTTAGTTAGTCGAGGATTTTCAAAATATAAGTTTATCGCGACTGCAGCTTGGTTTTTTTTAATTGTTAATATAGCTAAGCTACCTCTCTTCTATAAACTGAATTTGATTACCGATAAAAGTTTAGTATTTAATTTGTGGATGTTACCCTCTATTGGGATTGGTATATTTTTAGGGGTTAAGCTATTACCTAAAATTTCCCAGAATTTCTTCAATCAATTTGTTTATGTGATGTCAGGTATTGCTGCTTTTAAACTTCTTGGAATTTTATAAAGGTGACTCTAATGGATAAAAATACAATGGTCGAGAAATACAACAAGTATGCAAATTATGAAACCAAAAGATGGCAAGATTTAGCCGAACAAAACGTCAAGAGTTGGGCTGATGTTTGGGAAAAATCAGTAGATCGATGGTCTGAGTGCCAAATCGTTCATCAAGTCGGTTGTATATCCCCTTGGACTTATCAAGAACTTGATCGCGCAGCAGATAAAATTGCAGAATGGGCAATTTCCTTAAATCAAAAATATATTGGGGTCAACCAAAACAACAGTGCTATTTTCCTCGCTACTGTTTTGGGATTAGCTAAAGCGGGAGTTGTGGCAGTTTTATTTAATATCAGAGAATCAGAGCAAAAATTGTCAACTTTAGCTGTTAACTCAGGAGTTAAGATTACCATAGGTCAGCCTATCCCATCAATAAAAACATATAACCCTAATTTGATTCTCAAAAGTCTATGGTCAGGTGGGACTTCAGCAGAACACCGTCGTCAAGTCACCCTGGATGACCCAGCTGTAATTATCTTTACCAGCGGAACCAGTGGCCGAAGTAAACCCGCACTTTTTAGTCATCGCCGGATGATTGGAGCTGGAATTGCTTGGTCATTGCGAACAGGTATGTCTTCTGATAGTAAGTGTTACATTACTTTGCCTCTCTATCATGGAAATGGGTTAGCTGTGGCTTTTTCTAGTTGTGTAGAAGCGGGAGCTTGTGCTGTAGTGCGCGATCGCTTTTCAGTTCGCGCCTTTCTGAGTGATGTGCGAACCTACAATTGTGATTCAGTTGTTTATATTGGCGAACTATGGCGTTATTTGAGCCAGAGTCCCCAACAACTTGATGATAGCAAAAATCCTGTGCAGGTTATTTTTGGTAATGGTTTAACCTTTCCCCTCTGGGATATGGTGCTCGAAAGATTTGGAATTGAACGAGTAGTAGAACACTACGGTGCGACAGAAATGCCAGCTTCAGCCCTGACAAATTGGACGGGAAGACCTGGTTATTGTGGTTTTATTCCTCCAGGACATCCTGATACTGACAATGTAGTGTTAGTTGATGAGAAATTCAAAGTTGTTGCACCTGGAGAAGTGGGGGAAGCTTTACTAAGGGTTCCAGGAAATATCTACCGAGGTTATCTTGACCCACAACTAGATGAGAATAAACTCTGGAGAAATTTATTTGAATCTGGTGATTTGTGGTGGCGTTCTGGGGATTTACTATCTCGAGATACTGAGGGCTTTTTCATGTTTGTTGACCGTATGGGTGACAGCTTTCGTTGGAAAGGAGAAAATGTTTCTTGTGTGGAAGTCGAGGAAGCAATTTTATCCACAGGTAAGGTTCGAGAAGCAGTTGTTTATGGAGTTTCAATTCCTGGTGAATCTGGTAAAGTAGGGATGGCATCTATTTTACCGATAGAGTGTTTGGAGGAAGGTCAAACTCTTAATGATTTCTTATATCAGTTGCAAGAATTGTTACCTTCTTATGGGGTTCCACATATTATTAGATTAGTCGATCAACATCACGAAACAACTTCCACGATGAAGATTATCAAAGCTAATCTCCAGATTGAAGGGTTTAAGCAAATTGAAAAATATCCACATTTTATATTATATCAGGGTCGGTATGTTCGGCTGACTAGGGATTTACTCTCCGCACTAGAGTTAGGAAGATTAAATCTAGGTTTTCGGTAATCGTCATAAATTACTATATTATCAAAGGGGACTTAAAGCGATGAATAAAGTGGTTAATTAGACTGTAATTTTTGATTAACAATAAATTAATTAATGTGAGGAGTTTAATAACATTATCAGGACTTACGCAGGCACGCTATATATAGCGTACTGTCGACATAAAAATCTCCATACTATAATTAGTTTTTTTCAGATAGATATTACTTTTAATGTATCTTTAAACAAAGTTAC
>JAKQYE010000111.1:0-17791 GCA_023356605.1 Trichodesmium sp. MAG_R02
GAAAGACTTTATCCTTTTCTAAAAAGCTTATTACCATCTAGGAGCTATTTGGTATTTCATTAATCATTATAATGAAGCGATCGCTTCACTGTAATTTTATCACTACATATACAGGACTACCGGTAGCTTTATCTAGCTTGGCATTTGAATCTGGATCGCATATAAGTTGTAGACTGCGGTCAGTTGTATTTTGTGAAACAGGAAGTTGCATCCAAAGCTTATGCGATCGCGCTTATGTAAGTCTTGGTTAGTGTAGTACAACCTTAGGTAAATGGAAAGTTACCTCAAATTGGATTTGTATTCTACAGGACTTATGCAAAGACACTATATATAGCGCATGACAATTTCGACGAACTTCACTCTTTGTCACGTGGGTTAGCCCAGCTTTGCGGAACGCAATCGTCTAACTATTTTTATTCAAAAAACCAATAGTAATTCAAGTCAAATAACCTTCATTACCACTATATTGTCGTCGTGTAAGCTCAATATTATATCCATATTTTTTATTAATTACTGTGTCATCAAAAATTAAATAAGCTTCTGTATCACCAAACAAATTCTTCTTTAACATTTCGCCATAAATCTTCTGAATTTAAAGACTAATATCTTAAATAGCGATTTATTGTATCATGGCTAATATTTTCGATCTGGAGAGTGCGGCGTAGCGTTATTATAAAATTTGTGTGAGATTTAAGTAAATATTGACGAGTTACAACAAAATTAAAATTCATATTTTTTAACTAAAATAATTCTGTCATTATTATCTAATAATCAAACATTTTTAGCAAATAAATTTAATATTTTGTAACCTTATTTTAATAGATGTTAAAAGTAATATTTATCCGAAAAAAACTAATTATAGTGTTGACAATTCCCTAGTTGACAGTACACTATATATAGCGTACCTGCGTAAGTCCTGTTGATGCTCTAGAAGAAGGTAGGGTTGCTAATGTAGTTATGAGTATGACTGAGTTATTCGGAAAATCTTCATTTGGTTTAGAGGATCTGTTTGCAGAGGAACGTCAACGGATAATGGGTTTATTGAGTCAAGAAACTCTCAATCGCCTGGATTGATTGTATACTCAGGTTTACCGAGATCATTATAGCATAATGATGGCTTTCCGTTCTGTTTTCTGAAGTAATTTATATCTACTCCGGCATAGATATACCCGCTGTATCTCACCCTGTAGAGGCCTTGTACACAAGGTATTTAAAGGGTTTCATGGCCTTTATAAGGGTTCTGTTTAACCAGGGTTTTGTATCAGCAAAGGTATCATCAAGAATTGCCATAACCTTTAGAGTTTATAAGGTGCAAAGCTTGATGCAGTAATGGGAGTAGAAAATAGAGATTAGGGTGTTGGCGAAGGGTGGGTATGATTGTGGAAAAAAGCGATCGCTCTTTAAAGTCAAAATTATTCCGGATATGATATTATTAAATTGGAAAACGCTCTAAGCAGATGTTTTTATTAGGAGTATAAATTGTGAGCGAAAAAAATCCAATTCCTCGAAGTGGCCTTGATTTAATCAAGGAATTTGAGGGGTATGCCAGAAAACTTCCTGATGGCCGAGCACAAGCTTATGCCGATCCCATTTACGGATGGGAAGTTGCTACAATTGGCTATGGAACTACCAAATATCCCAATGGTGTGCGACTCGTTGGCCATTAAACCTTGAACTAGGATATAAATGGCCGTTCCAAGTCAACACATGAGGATAATCTCGACTTGTGAATAACTCTTATGGCCTTGTAGGTGAGATTCCTACTGCCTTGTTGTTGGGTTAACAGCGTAGGCCACAGGGTAGAGACTGAACATCAATCCCTGAAGCTGGCCTAAATGGGGTCAAAGCTTTAACTACCATTCAGAAGTGAGACTTCTAGCAAAGACTGACAAGTAGACGAACAGAAAGGTAATAAAACTCTCGTCAGATATGATCATTCCAAAAAAAGTCATGGAATGTAGAACGAAAGTCAGAGGGTCTATGGATAACAATATGCCATTGTTGTTATCGAACAACCGTAAAGAACCCTCCGGGAGATTTTACCCTACTAAATCAGTCGTAACAAAGGCATAAGGGAACGAGGAAACCTCTTTAAGACACCTAGGTGTATAGGTCGATAACTTAGGAAGCCATTCAAGGTCAATCTACGCAAAAAAATCGTAGGTCTTAGGGAGAGTAGGATTGGGTAAAAAGCACGAAATGCAGACGTACCCACTGTTAGACGCAATGTAAGGTAACAATTAGCGATGAATAAAGCTAAAACACTAAAAAGACATAGTGGTAATCCTAGATCATTTTTAAGTGTGGCATGGGATACAGAGGATAATGGGTTGCAAGTCTCTATAAGCCCTATGTGGGAAGATGTAGACTGGAAGTTGGTCCTGAAGAATGTATTTAAGTTGCAAAAGTTAATTCACAGAGCATCCAGCCGTGGCGAAATTCGCAATATGGGTAAATACTAAAAACTTCTGACTTCTAGTTATTATCCTAGGTTACTAGCTGTTAAGTGGGTGACACAGGACAACCAAGGTAATAAAACTGCCGGAGTGGATGGGATGAAAAACTTACTTCTACTTCAGAGGGACTTGACAGTTAAATCAAAATTAACTTTACTTATTTAAGATTACACATACATAGGGGTGTTATAGTAGTATGAGTAATAAGTGAAAACTATGTGAATAAGTAGCTTGGGTTATAAGTGATTTTAAGCCTGGGTTGTAGATCAGTTAAAGACTGTGGTCAGTGGTATTCTGTGAAACGCAGAAGCTAGATCCAAAGCTTATGTTATTCTATAGGTAAGTTTGGGAAAGTTTAGTAGAACAGTTAAGAACCGAAGTTACAAAACTATTTAAAAGTCAGAAAAATAGTTACGCATTTTGTGGATTAACTTTGAGACCAACTGACCTAATAGAGGTAGAATATATAATACCTAGGTCTGAAAGTGGTGACAACAAATGTAAAAATAAACAATTGTTGCACAAACATTGCTACGAGAGTAAAGCTGCCCTAGATAACAATAGCTATCCAAAACTGAAGTTACAGGACTTACCTGATGATTATTTATGGATGGATGACACTAGGACAGGGATGTTCCCTTGAATTGGGGCGTTTAGGAGAGAAGCCGTGTGAGGTGAAAGTCTCACGCACGGTTTTGAAGACGAGTCGGGTAAGGTAACTTACTGGGCTTAGTTTAACAGTAAAGTCAAAGGAAACGATATTATTACTCCTGCTGAAGCGGAGAAGTATTTAGCCTGGGAAGTTGAAGAAAATTGTAAACCTGCCTTAGAAAGAATCCCTACTTGGTCCCAGATGAATCAAAATCAACAGGGAGCACTTTATAGTTTTGCCTACAACTTGGGTGCAAATTTTTATGGTGGAGCCAATTTCGAGTCTATTACAAGGGTTTGTGACACTGTTTCAAAGTGGAAAGATCAAAATTGGATAACAGAGCAATTTGAAAAGTATCGAAACCCTGGTTCTCCTGCTGAAGAGGGTTTGCGAAGACGCAGACGCGCTGAAGCCGAGCTATTTTGTAAGCCTGCATACAATATTGAGTTTCATCAAGACAAAAGAGAGGAAACAATGGAAGTTACTACCGTAAGTTTTACCAGTTCAACTTGGTTAAAATCTAAACCTATACAATCTTCGGAATTGCGGAATAGTCAGAAAATCTTTGTCAAACAAGAAGACAAAATTAAGGTAAAGGAAGTAGTTCCAGATGCTAAACAACATACTTTACTTACATTAGAAAAGTCAAAATTAGCAGCTGATGGAAAGAGCTCTCTTGAAAAAGTTTATGCTTATACACCTCACCTAAAAGTGGAACAACCACCAAACCAGCGGGTTAAAAAGCTAGATGTGCCTTATTTTTCTCAATTAGATAATGAGACCAATCTTTTTGGTGCGGGAAGCCGCCAGTGCAATTTAACTTCTTGTTCTATGTTCTTAGCGGCTCTAAAGCCACAGTTAGAAGAAAAAGCAAAAACTGATGGGTACAAAGAATTTGAAAGTTTTTATGGAGAAGTGCGACTCGTTGGCTAGTAAAAACCGCCATAAGGCAGGTATAGCAAGCCTTCCATGGCCAATATTAAATAAGATTGCATATATGGCCATTGGAAAACTCTTATGTCCTTAGTGGTGAAATTCCACTCGCCTTGTTGTTGGGTTGACAGCATAGGCCACGGAGTAGAGACTGAACATCAATCTCCGAAGCTGGTCTAAATGGGGTCAAAGCTTTAACTACCATTCAGGAGTGAGACTTCTAGCAGAGGCTGACAAGTGGACGCATAGGAAGGTAAATAAACTCTCGTCAAAAAAGACCACCCCAAAGGTAGCTATGGAGTGTAGGACAAAAGTCAGAGGAGCAATGAATATTGAGATTTTTCCCTCAATATTAACAACCATACTGAACCCTCCGGGAGATTTTACCCCACTAAATCAGTCGCAATAAAGGCATAAGGGAACGAGGAAACCTCTTTAAGACACCTAAAAAATACAGGTCGATAGCTTAGGGAGCCATTCAAGGTTAATCTACGTAACTGGACGTAGGTCTTAGGGAGAGTAGGATTGGGTAAGAAGCCATCAGGCAGACGTACCCACTGTTAAACGTAATGTAAGGTAATAATTAGCAATGAATAAAGCTAAAACACTAAAAAGAAAAATAGGTAATTCAGAGCCCTTTTTAAGCGTGGCATGGAATACAGACAATATACCGTCTCAAGTTAGTGTCAACCAAGGCCTTAAATGGACAGACATAGACTGGACGATGGTTGAGAAGAATGTATTTAAATTGCAAAAGTTAATTTACAGAGCATCCAGTCGTGGCGAAATCCGTAATCTGCACAAATACCAAAGACTTCTGAGAAAAAGTTATTACGCTAGGTTGCTAGCTGTTAGGCGGGTCACTCAGGATGATCAAGGCAAGAAAACTGCTAGAGTAGATGGTGTCAAAAACCTATCTCAAGAGCAGAAGTTTGACTTGGTGGATCTATTAAATGCACCCTACCTCAAAGCAAGTCCAAACCACAGAATCTGGATACCAAAACCAGGTAAAGATGAAAAACACTCATTGTACATCCTCAGGATATACGATCGCGCGTTACAGAGCTTGGTAAAGTTAGGTATGGAACCAGAATGGGAGGCACATTTTGAACCTAATAGCTATGGTTTTAGACCGGGGCGGTCAACACATGATGCCATTGCAGCCATCTTTAGCAGTATTAGGATTAAACCAAAATATGTTCTAGATGCTGACATATCTCAGTGTTTTGACAAAATTAACCATGATGTATTGCTAGAAAAACTTGGAAAAACTCCCTACAGACGACTAATTAAAGAATGGTTAAAGTATGGAGTTCTTGACAATAATCAATTCCACCCACCTCTGTCGGGGATGGGGGTGGATACACTACAGGGAGGGATAATATCACCTCTACTAGCAAACATTGCCTTACACGGTATGGAAGAAAGATTAATGGAATTTGCCGAAACATCAGATATGAAGAACAAAATGGGTCAGCAAATGAAACCTCAAAGTCTAACTTTAACACGCTATGCTGATAACTTTGTAATTCTACATGAGAATATCAAAGTAGTCCTCCGAGCAAAAACCGTAATACAGGAATGGTTAAGCCAAATAGGATTAGAGCTAGAATCAGAAAAAACCAGAATGGCCCACACTCTAGAGGAATATGAAGGAAATCAGCCCGGATTTGACTTTCTAGGATTCAACATCAGGCAATATAAGGTTAAGTCAACCGAGTTAGGATATAAAACCCTGATCAAACCATCCTCCAAGAGTATTAAAACCCACTACCGGAAACTAGCAGATATATGCGACTCTCATAAAAGTGCTCCAGTTTCAGTTTTGATCACTAGACTAAACCCGGTGATTAAAAGATGGGCCGACTACTTTTCTGGTGTAGTCAGTAAAGAGGTATTTAATAAAATGGATATGCTCCTTTGGAAAAGACTAAGTCGATGGGCAAATAGAAGGCACCCAAATAAGAGTCGCACCTGGGTAAAGAAAAAGTATTTCCCCAAAATTGAGAATAGCAGTGTAGTTCTTAATAACGGCGAATATATACTCAACCAACACTCAAATGTGCCTATTATCAGGCACATTAAGGTCAAAGATAATAAATCACCCTATGACGGTGATTGGGCTTATTGGAGTGGCCGAATTGGCAAAGATCCAGGAGCAAGGAAGGAAGTTACAACTTTGTTAACACAGCAGAAGAATGAATGTGGATCTTGTGGACTAAGCTTCAGACTAGACGATTTAATTGAGGTTGACCACATCGTTCCCAAATCTGAAGGCAGTGACAACACATACAAAAATAAACAATTGTTACATCGGCATGGCCACGACGTTAAAACTGCTAAGGACTTGAAAGCAGATAACCATTGGGACTCATTAAGTCTACAGGTGGATTTTTAAGGATGTGCCCTTGAATTGGGACGTTTAAGAGAGGAGCCGGATGAGGTGAAAGTCTCACGTCCGGTTCTGAAGACCAGCAGATCCTATAAAGGGCAACCGGAAATGGATTTGCTGAGTTTAACACATTAGACAAATATGGTGATACCACAGACCATAGTGCACAGACTAAAGCATTAAGAGATTTCGGAGTAGAAACTTATTTTTCTGTGCGACTCGTTGGGTAACAAACTAGGAAACTAGATATAAATGGCCATCCCTAGTCAGTACATGAGGACAACCTCGACTTGTGGATAACTCTTATGTCCTTAGTGGTGAAATTCCACCGCCTTGTTGCTGGGTAGAAAGCATAGGCCACGGAGTAGAGACTGAACATCAATCTCCGAAGCTGGTCTAAATGCGGACAAAGCTCTAACTATCAAAGGAGTGAGTTTGCTAGCAGAGGCTGAAATGTGGACGAATAGGAAGGTAATGAAACTCTCGTTAAAGTTGACCATTTCGAAGATAGTTATGGAATGTAGGGCTTATTAAGTCAGGGGGTCAATGGATGACTATATAGAAAAGTAGTCATTAGCAACCATACAGAACTCTCCGGGAGAATTTACCCCGCTAAATCAGTCGTAATAAAAGGCGTAAGGGAACGAGGAAACCTCTCTAAGACACCTAAGAATTAGGTCGATAACTTAGGAAGCCATTCAAGGTTAATCTACGCAACGGTCGTAGGTCTTAGGGAGAGTAGGATTGGGTAAAAAAGCATATCTATGCAGACGTACCCACTGTTAGACGTAATGTAAAGTAATCAATAGCGATGAAAAAAGCTAAAACACTAAAAAGAAAGCCTTGTAATCCAAAGCCCTTTTTAAGCGTGGTATGGGATACAGACGATAGACCGTCCCAAGTGAATGTCAATCCTAATCTCAAATGGAAAAACATTAATTGGAAACGGGTCCTGAAGAATGTATTTAAGTTGCAAAAGTTAATTTACAGAGCATCCAGCCGTGGCGATATCCGTAAGATGCGCAAATACCAAAGACTTCTGATAAAAAGTTATTACCCAAGGTTACTAGCTATTAGGGCCGTGACTCAGGATAATCAAAGGAAGAAAACTGTCGTTGTAGATGGGATGAAAAACCTTCCTCCGATGCAGCGGTTTGACTTGGTTGAGTTATTAAACATACTCCATCTTAAAGACATTCCTACCCCAGAGTTACCCATGCCAAAACCAAGTAAAGATGAAAAACGATCGTTAGGCATCCCAAGGATGTATGATAGAGCTTTACAAGCCTTGGTGAAGTTAGGTAGGTCACCAGAATGGGAGGCATGTTTTGAACCTAATAGCTATGGTTTTTGGCCGGGACAGTCAACACAGGATGCTATTGAAGCTATCTTTTTTAAGCATTTTAAGGTAATGGGTAATAAATCCCCCTATGATGGTGACTGGACTTATTGGAGTACCAGAACCGATGAATATCCAGGGGTAAAGAAAGAAGTCTCAACGCTGTTAAAACAGCAAAAGAATAAATGCGCATCTTGTGGAGTACACTTTGGACCAACGGATTTAATTGAGGTTGACCACATCATTCCTAGGTCCAAAGACGGTAACAACATCTATAAAAATCAACAGGTGTTATACCGAAACTGCCACGACCTTAAGACTGCCGAGGATTTAAAAGTAGTTAACCATTATGACTCATTAGGTCCAAGGTGGAATTTTAAGGATGTACCCATGATTTGGGGCGTTTAGGAGAGGAGCCGTGATGAGGTGAAAGTCTCACGTCCGGTTCTGAAGACAAGCAGACTCTATAAAGGGCAACCGGAAATGGGTTTGCTTAGTTTAACTATACACTTTCTATTGCTGATTTAATACTTTGTCTAAAGGCTGGATATCCAGTAGTTATAGGAGTAGCTTATAAGAGTAGCGGACACATGGTTGTAGCAACAGGATTTGATTTGGATAAAGAACAAATTTTTGTTCATGACCCTTATGGTATCAGGTATGGTGCTACTAATAGCTATGAAATAGGTGCTTATGCTGCCTATGATCCTTATAGTTTTACCCTTATGGAGCAAATATGGGTAGATATGGGCTCTGAAGCAGGATGGGGAAGAGTTACTCTTGCTGTTGATGGTAAAAAGACTGGTTTACCTGATAACCTCTAGAAATAATATTTGCCTCCTAAGGTGATTTATGGTTATCGATCTATTAGGGCAATAAACCCAGTTTATTAATTGGTTTTGCTAAGTTCTACTAAAACAAAATTTATCCATCTCCATTTTCAGGTGGATAATTTTTTTTGTTTATTGTTTGATGGAAATTAGGATGTTACAGCAGTTTTCATGTTGCTAGACCACAGTAGGGACGTTGCATGCAACGTCCCTACAAGGTTTTGGTTATGGTAATGTAGTTCATCAATTTGAAAACCGCTATATGGTATCCCAGGTAAGTAAAGAGTTAAAGGTATAGTTGTTTTAATTAAAGTTGAAACAAAAATTGAGTATAATTAAATTAATTAAACTAGAAACTATTTTGAATTATACCTTACAGTTTAGACTTAAAACAAAAAGTAATAAAATTTGTAGAAAATGGCAGTTTGCTTACCGAAGCAGCTTATACATTTGGGATAGGAATAGCTTCGATATATAGATGGTTATCTCGCCCAAATTTAGAAGCAACTAAGGTGAAAATTCATCGAAGGAAATTAGATTGGAAAGAATTATAAAAAGATGTAAAACAAAACTTAGAGTCGATCATTGGCAGACAGAGCTAAAAAATTGGGAGTTAATCCTACAGCTATATTTTATACTTTGAAAAAAATTAAAATTACTAGAAAAAAAACAACTTCGTTATAGAGAAAGAAATAGAGAAGAAAGGATAAAATCTTATCAAAAACTACGAAATTTATCAAAAAAATTGGAAGTAAAAGCCTTATGTTAATTGATGAATAAGGGTATTAAGATAATCAAGACTGTATTTATCCCTGGTCAAAAAAAGAGAAAAAAGTTTATGGTGAGCAAGAGGAAAAACGAGGAAAAAGAGAAAATCTAGTAGCCGGTAGAAAAAAAAAGGAAAAAGATTTAATAGAGCCAATTATATTTAAATAAATCCTAAATGCTATGGGATTTGAACAATGGTTAGCTCAACATTTATTACCATCATTAAAAAATCCTAGTGTACTAATTATGGATAATTCACCAATTCATAGAAAAAACGTTATTAGAGAATTAGTAGAAGCAGGGGATAATTAATTACTATTTTCCCCAAAATATTCTCCTAATTTTAATAACATAGAACATAATTTTAGTGCGTTAAAAAAAAGCTAAAATGTGTTCACCTATCAATACATCTCTTGATGAAACTATTCGTAATTATTGTGCCGAATAGTTTCTCATTCTTATTTAAAATAAATATAATTCTTGAGTGAACTTTCTGCCCCTGAATCATTACCAGACAAGATTTACTAATGTCCGCACCCTAAATGGGTAATCTTCCACCCCATACCTAATAATTCAACCAAGAGGATGGGACTATTACCAAAGATACTACCAAAAGTAAAACGATGCTCCAAGGAGCAAAAATAAAACTCAAAAATAGAGATATTAATGCGATCCCTACTGTTACTACCTTGACAATCTCTTCAGTAGTATTTGTATACATATAAACGGCCAAAAAAGAGATGACAAGACTTATTAAGGAAGCTAAAATCATAACAACTACCTACAGTAAAGTAATACAGTAGTGCGTTCCTTCAGGATAAATAGTTCAATAAAACTTACTCACACCAAAGTTAACAAGATTTAAACTTTTTCTATAACCTTGTTAGATGGAGGTATTTGAGATAGGTTTTTATTTGTCACTAAAATCTCTATCCCTACTTCCGTCTTCCTTGAAGCTTGGAGCTTTTGGTTAATATGCTCTTATGCTATGGGAAAGATGAACGGTTGATTTGTTGATTCCTTCTATGATAACTTTACTATTGAATTATTGTCAATCAAATTGACATCCTCCCGATGCTGAAATGTACTCTTCCAAACATATCTGCAACAACGAAATAGTTGATTTAATTTTGTCATTTGGTTCTGATTAGGATAAATATGGTACTTGTATCTGGAATTCAATGTTTTTAGTTTGTTTCTAACATTAAGTGGTTCTATTATAGCATAGGTTGGTATTCATACCGACACCAAATCAAAGATTATGGTCCGGGTTTTCTGCTAACATTAGATGATTTTGAGAATATCATGTTTGAGTAATATAATCAAGCTCCTAGTTGGGCTTTAGCTATAATATAAATATTAATTTTACCAGAGCAAAACTACAAAAAAACTTGATATAATTTCTCCAATAGATAAAAGTTATAATCAATCTCCCTGTTAGGCTTTAGTCCTAATATATTAAAGCCATAAGTATTAATTTTCCCAGAGCCAAACTACAAAAAAAAATTGATAAAATTAGGGGTTTTTATCTGATTTTTTCATTGTGTCAGTTTTCCGACTACTATCTACAAATATTTATTCATATTAATCAGTATATCTCTAGCTAAATTCTTCTGTACCATTACTCCTAAAAATCATCCTCTAAAGTTTCAATTAATAAATCTATTTTTTGTTGACTTTTAGTCAGAAAATCTTCACATTTTTGCAAATCTGCTACAGCAACAGAAAACTTTTCAAATACTTCTTCTAATGTTAATTGTCCTGATTCAATTTCAGTAATAATATCTTGAATATTAATAACGGTTTTCTCATAATCAAATTCCATTTTTTCACCCCTGACTCTCAGATTCAAAAAGATCCATAATTTTGACTTTTACCTTACCACTATTTAACTGAATTATCAATTCTTGGTCTTTGCTTAAATCTGTCGTGGAATTTACTAATTTACCATCAGTTTTTTGCACAACTGCATAACCCCTTGATAAAACTGCTCTCGGGTTAAGTGCTGCTAACTTTTGCTTTAAGATCTGATATTTAACAATTGCTTTATCTAAAGTAATAGAAGTTTGAGGAATATTTTTGAGACGATTTTTTAGTGACTTTAAATTTGCCTTTTCTTCGTTCAATCTAGTTCTCAAAGCATCAATAATTCTTGCAACTATTTGATAATATTCGTCATAAAGTTGATTTTGGTTTGGCACAACTTTTTCTGCTGCTGCAGTAGGAGTATGAGCCGAATAATCCGCTACTAAATCTGTTAAAGTTTCATCTCTTTGATGACCGATACCTGTAATAATTGGAATTTTACAATCAGCAATTACTCTGATAACTCTTTCATCATTAAAACAGGATAAATCTTCTATTGCTCCACCGCCTCTAGCTAAAATAATTACTTCCGCACGTCCATCTAATTCTACTCTTTGTATAGCTTCAACTATGGTTATAGGAGCAAATTCTCCCTGCACTAATGTTGGGGATAGTAATATTTTTACCAGAGGATAACGTTGCTTAATTGTCCGTTTAATATCTCCCCAAGCTGCTGCATTATCTGAGGTTACAACCGCAAGTGTTTTAGGAAATTTGGGGAGAGTGCGCTTATTTTTTTGATCAAATAAACCTTCTGCTTTTAGACGGGAACGCAGTTGTAAATAGCGGAGATTTTGTATTCCCTCTCCGGCCAGGTAAACGGTATTAACTATTAATTTATAGTTCCCTCTAGGAAGATAAAAACTGATTGTCCCTGTGACAATTATTTGTTCTCCTTTTTGGGGTTGATGATGAATATTTTGTAGAGTATTTCTCCAAATTGCACAGGGGATAGAGGCAGAGTTATCTGATTCAGAAAGTGTAAAATATAAGCTTCCAGAATTTAGATTTGTGCTAGATACTTCTCCGATGACAGATATTTGTTGAAGTTGATAGTCTTGTTCTAAAATTTCTTTGATATAAAAGGTAATTCCGGCGACTGATATAGGAGGTTTTTCTATAAATTGTTCTGGAATATTTCCGCTCATTAATGATAATTTGGTTAAGTTTATAATAAATGAAACAATACTTACGCACACAGATGGAATTATACAAGATTTCTAGAGGTTAAATACTGAAGTACTTCGCAACATGAAAATCCCTATTACAGGAACAGGAGTCACCTGCGCCTCGTAGACAATACCCTATCTGTATAGAGCGAATGCCATTCGCCCCTACCATATGTAGGATGGAATAGAAGCAGATATGACATAGTAACTCTATCTGATTGGTGAAAAAATAGGTAGCTTTCAAGGAAGACGCAGGAAGCAGAAGCCAGAACGAACAGGAGTTAGAGCTATTTTTCAATAAATATAGTAGATATGAAAATATATATTATCTATAAAGCTTAACAGCTATGAACTCCTACTAGATATAATGGTTATGGGTGAGTCCAGTGTAATGTAAAATCTGCCATAAGCAGCTTTTTAGAGATTCTGGACTGCGAAAGTTAATTAAAATCATTTGTTCTTTAGTAACACCTAAAAAAAATCATGGAGCAACCCTCACAACAACAGCAAGTCCCTAATCGTGGCAGATTTAAGCGTATCAATCCTCTCCTCAACCCTGAAATCCGACTTTTCAGACCTGATAACCCTCCACCTACTGTTTCACTACTATGGGATGAATTAGCCCAAGAAGCAGTTATAAATACGGCACCCGGTCCAACTATTGCTTCTCGTGCTTATGCTATGGTGCACACAGCAATCTATGATGCCTGGAGTGCTTATGATCCATTAGCTATAGGAACTCAGTTGGGAGATGACCTACAACGCCCCTTGTCTGAAAATACTAATTTTAATAAAACTCAAGCCACGAGTTTTGCTGCCTACCGGGTACTCTCGGAATTGTTTCCTACTCAAGTAGACATTTTTAATGAGTTAATGGCTGACCTTGGCCTTGACCCTAATAATATTACTACTGATATTACTACTCCTGCTGGTATTGGTAATGTCTCTGCTGAAGCACTATTAAGATTTCGGCGCAAGGACGGTTCAAATCAATTAGGGGATGACCCTAATGGTGATGGTACACCCTATTCTGATGTTAGTGGTTATGAACCTATTAATCCTCCAGGAGACCCTATTGATATTAAGCTTTGGACTCCAGAACGAATTCCCATTGATGCTGAACCGGGTCAAGAAGATCGAATACAAAAATTTCTTACACCCCAATGGGGAAACCTTATTCCTTTTGGTTCTACATCAGTTGATGAAGTACGACCTCAGCCACCAAAACCCTTCTTGCTTGTAGATGGTGAGGTTGATTTGGATACAAGTACTATTACTTTACCAGATGAGTCTGTAGTCGAAATCAGCAAAGATATTGTTGGTACTATTATTAATCCTGAGTTTATTGCACAAACAGAGAATATTGTTAACGTTCGCGCTAACTTAACTGATCAGCAAAAATTAATTGCCGAATTTTGGGAAGATGGGAGTGGTACCTCTTTCCCTCCTGGAACCTGGATGAGTTTTGGACAATTTGTCTCAGCAAGGGATAATAATACTTTAGATGAGGATGTGAAACTCTTCTTTAGTTTGGGTAATGCAGTATTTGATGCTGGAATTGCCACTTGGGAATCTAAAGTTTTCTATGACTATGCTCGTCCAGTGCGAGTAATACGGGAACTGGGAGAACAAGGTTTAATTGGGGAATTTAATCCAGCGCTTGGTGGTTTTACTATTGATGCTGGGGATGGGCAAACTATTCTGGCAGCTGATTTCCTTACTTATCAAGCTCCTGGTGGCGATCCTTCACCTCCTTTTGCTGAGTATGTGTCAGGTCATAGTACCTTCAGTGCTGCGGGTGCTGAAATTCTCAAACGGTTTACCGGTAGTGATGATTTTGGTACTTCCATAACTTTTGAGGTGGGGGAGTCTTTCTTTGAACCAGAAGTTACGCCTCAAGTGCCTATCACTCTTAATTGGAATACTTTTAGTGAAGCTTCTGATGAGGCTGGTGTTTCTCGTATTTATGGTGGTATCCACTTTGAAGATGGGGATATCAATGGGAGAGGACTAGGGCGAAAAGTGGCAGAAAATGTTTGGGAAGAAACTCAAGCAGTGATTACTCCTAATACTGTTATGGGCACTAGTGAGAATGATAATTTAGTTGGCTTTATGGCTAACGACTTGATATATGGCAACCGCAGTGATGATAATGTTTTTGGTGATGATGGTAATGATCTACTCTATGGGGGTAAGGGTAATGATATAATTAATGGTGGTGCAGGAGCAGATATGATATATGGCAATCTTGGTGATGATATTCTTATTGGTGGATTGGGTGGCGATCGCTTTAATTTCCGCTCTAATGATGGGAACAATATTATCACTGATTTTGAAGATGGAATAGATGTTATTGGTTTGGATCGTGGTTTAGGTTTCCAACAGTTGACTATTTCTCAAATAGGTAATGACACTCGAATTAGTGCTAACCAACTTTCGATTGTATTACAGGGGATAAAGGAGAGTGATATCACTCTTGAGGATTTTAGAGATTTTAGGTTCTAATTTCCTAGCCTGTTTCCCTGGAAGATAAAAGGTTCAAAGGGGTCATTTTTTTTGCCACTTACCACCGCCATGTACTACCTACCACCTAGCATCTACCACCTTCTATGTACTATCTACCACCTACCACCTGGTATTTTGAGGTACTCACAGAATACCAACTCGAACTTCGTCTAGTTGTTTCAAGAACTTTTTAATCAACCCAATAGTTACTGCTGGAACTTCCAGTTGAGGTGTTAAACCTACATCATTTAATGTTTGAAAAATCTGCACAGCTTCAGGATTTAAATCTGCTAGACGTTGACCTATTTCTGGACCTGTAAATTGTGATTTTTGACCCCAAATAATTGCTGTGGGAATTGTTAATTGATTCATATATAAAGATAGGTCAAAACATAAATCTCCCCGCACAAAAGATAAGGCAGCATATTCAGCATTTGGTTGAGTTGCTGACTCTAAATATGCTTCTACAATTTCATCATAAATCAATTTAGGATTACCAAATTGTCTTGTTTCTAAGAAGTTTCTAATTCCTCCTGGGGTGGCAACACCAGCATTATAAATAAAACGGTCTAGTATTGGGGTGCTTACTATTTGGGCAAAAAAGCTACGGGTATAATTTTCCCCGAATTCGGATAACCCTGCTGGAGTGGTTAATATTAGAGATTTGAATAGTTCTGGATGAGCGATCGCTATTCTCACTATTATTGCTGCAGTTAGGGAGGAAGCGATGACTCTAGTAGGAGGTTCACAAGTTTGTTCTAAAAATTCGACTATTGTTGTAATGTAGTCTTCTACTTTGTAATCTAATGCCTGATGTTCTGAGCGCCCCCATCCAACTAAGTCGGGAGCTAGGATGCGGTATTCTGAGGCCAAGGCTGGGTAAACTTTGGACCATTCGTAGGCAGATGAACCCCCACCAAAACCGTGAAAAAATACCAGAGTGGGTAAGTCGTTAGTGTTGTCGGTGTCATTTTTCCAGGGCGTTTGATTATTGCTGTAGTAAACCATGCGACCTTGAGACGTGACAATTGATTTTTGTTCAAAACCTACGGGAATAAACATAGTGATTTGAGATTTTAGAGTTGGTTTTAATATGGAAACATAATAAGCTAAATTGTCGAAAAGCCTTACCCCAAATCAAAGATTATGGTGTGAGATGAATCGACGGTCAATCAATGGGACTTAATGGAACATTGACTGACCATATTATACTGGTTTCCTGTGCTCGGTTGTTAATATCAAATGGGCCTTTAAATCTGACAGGACACAGGACTATTTGGTACAAAATCTGCTCGTATAATAGTTGTCATTTTCTCAAATTGGTGTTACAATAGCCAGGCGCAACAAATTGAAATAGATATCCAGACCTTTTGAAGTTCAAAAACAGTATCCTTAGCATTTCCCAATAGGGTAGTCCTGTATATGTAGTGATAAGTTATATAGCAATTGAACAAAAGCTTAGGACGCTTTCTCTATTCCGGATTAGCTCATACAACCGAGATAGATGTCTTAACCTATGCTTCGACTGCTATATCATGCACGGTTGAATTTATAATTAGGGTTTGCTGAAAAAGTCTTTTTCAGGAGTAGGGGACCCATCCCTAATATCTTCCAGGAGGAGATGTAGGGACGTTCCATGCAAGGTCCCTAAAGAGGAACAACGAAAATAGTGCATAACTCTAAAGATAAATTATTTTTTTTCACAATTTTTTCATCTTTCAAGTCAATTCTATCAGGACTTACCCATGCAGATGAAAACATACGCCATCTTTAAGGGTTCTGCGTAAGGCCTAAGAAATTGGCGAAATGTTAAAGAATAAATGTTAAAGAAGAATTGGTTTCATATCTAGCAGCCTATTTAATCTTTGATGACACAGTAATCAATAAAAAATATGCGTATAATTAAGGTTTATCAGGCATAATTAATTACCTTTATTATAAGTTTTTTTCTAGGTTATTTTATGTGTTTTTTAAGTCTCCATAAACTGCTTCTGCCCAAAATGCAAACTCACGATCTAACTGTAAAGCTAAAGCTGTTAAACCTAGAGGACTTAAGCAAATATTAATCTATACACCACCTGTAGGGCAGATTCGCGAACCGCCCTTACTGGATATGCTGGTTCTGGGTAAGTCCCGATCAGTTACTTCTCCCTATTCCCTATTCTAGAATTTATAGGAATTAAAAACTTTAGTTTGACCATCTTTTTCAAAGGTCAATACATCAAAAGATTGTTTCTGATCGCCCATTTCCATGCCAGGAGTACCAATGGGCATTCCGGGAACGCTAATTCCAGCAATATTCGGTTTCTGAGTGATTAAACCTTTAATATCTGCCGTCGGAACATGACCTTCTACAAGATAACCAGTAATTTCACTTGTGTGACAAGATGTTAAATCTGAGGGTAAATTATATTTCTGGCGAATAGTTTTAATTTCTGAGTCAGGTTTGACCATATCAGTTATTTGAAAGCCATTTTCCTTGAGATGTTCCACCCAACCCTTACAACATCCGCAAGTAGGAGTACGGTAAACAGTGATATTAAGTACTGATGGTGCTAAGTCTGTGGTAGGTGAAACAGAGTTGGCAACAGTCTGAGTTTTTGTACTAAAGGTAGGATTTTCTGGTAAAACGATAAAGTACCAATATGTTGACCCTAAAATTCCAGCAATTGTAACAGCAATTAGAGACTTTATCCAAACTTTTTTCATAAGTATTACCTCGAATAATCTATAGTGATTGTAACAGCAATTAGAGACTTTATCTAAACTTTTTTCATAACTATTACCTCGAATAATCTATAGTGTTTGATTACAATTAAAAAATCTTCCAGTTAAATGGAAAGGTTTGCTTTAATTTCCAAATTTCCTATCATTCCCAAAT
>JAKQYE010000111.1:17891-20416 GCA_023356605.1 Trichodesmium sp. MAG_R02
ATCTAAACTTTTTTCATAACTATTACCTCGAATAATCTATAGTGTTTGATTACAATTAAAAAATCTTCCAGTTAAATGGAAAGGTTTGCTTTAATTTCCAAATTTCCTATCATTCCCAAATCTTCATGGTCAAGAATATGACAATGGTAAACAGTTTTTCCAACAAAATCTTGTAATGGCATTCGAATTAAAACTTTTTCTCCCTGTCTGACTAATACCACATCTTTCCAGGCCCGATAGGATTCTGGTTTGCCATTCCGACTCAAGACCTGAAAAGCATTACTATGGACGTGAAAGGGATGATCCATTATACCTGTATTAATTAATTCCCAGTCTTCAACGGTATTTAGCTGAACTTGAGTATCAATTCTTTCTGGTTGATATGGCTGACCATTAAACAAAAATGCCATCCCTTCACCAGGTATCATACCATGGTTCATCTGAAAATGACGTACTTTTTGAGGCGCTGGCAATGCTGGGACAGGGATGAGTTGTTTTGGGAGTGGCACGGCAGTCAACTCTTTGCCATAACTCACTGTTGCTAAAACTTGTGGCTGACTTTCAGAAACATTTGTCCCCATCATACCAATACCCACTCGTTCATAAGGCAAATTCAACAAGCGATATTCTCCTGGTTCTCGGTTACCTTGGACTAATACATCTGCACGTTCCCCGGGAGTTAGTAATAGTTCTGACATTTCTACAGGTTCAGCTAATGCTCCTCCATCAGTAGCTATCAAATAAAATGGGTGTTCTTCTAAAGATAATCTATAAAATCGCGAACTTGAAGCATTTAGAATTCGTATTCGTAATAAATTTTGAGGGGGAACGACTAACTTGGGGTTAGATTGACCGTTAGCAGTAATCAAATTTCCTTCCCTTCCAGTCATTATTGAGAGTTCTTGATATGGAAGTAAATTTCCTTTTTGGTCTAGGGCAAAATCCTGCAACACTAAAAATTGTTCTGAAGCAGCTTTTACTTCTGGAATTTCATCCAACTCTCCCCGAACAATAAATAATCCAGCTAACCCTCCAAAGAGTTGTTCTGCTACTAAACCATGCAGATGTGGATGATACCAAAACATTCCAGCATTGTGGTTTTCAGGAATTTGGAATTCATATCTCAAGCGATCGCCTGGAGAAATATTCAGAAAGACGTTATCAGCATTTCCGGTCATGGGAATATGTAGTCCGTGATAGTGAATATTTGTAGGTTGGGGTAAATTATTGGTGAAATTAATCCGAATTGTATCTCCTGGTTTTACTTCTAGTCTTGGTCCGGGAATTTGTCCGTTATAATTTAATACATAAGCTTGTTTATTTCCCAGATTTATTTGACTAAGATTAGCTGTCAAATCAATTTCTAGAATTCCATCTTGGCTCTGATGTATTTGAGGATATGATGATAAAACTTGTTTATTTCTTTGAGTATTTCTTATATTATATTGAGCGATTAAAGTTGCGATCGCACTGGAACTTAGGATTAAAAATTTTCTCCGGTTAATTTTTTTCATAATTAATATTTTGATAATTTTATATTTGATTTAAAATTTGATTTTAGCCAATTACTATGATAATCAAGTAGAATTATGAAATAAAGATGATTTTTTTCTTAGGAGCTAAATGTAATTATCTTGATTCTCCTTCTCCCAATATAAATGAAATTAATAGGAGTCAAAAAATTATGCACTCTATATCTTTTCTCGCTCATGCCCCAGAATTGCATGTACCTAGTAAAAATTATAATTCAAACCCAGAAGTACAACAAGTAGAGAGTAATTCTGTCAATAAAAAATCGAAAAATGAAATGCCACAAATATCTTCTCCAAAGGTAGAAATTCCAGTAAAAACAATTACAGATAAAAAAGTTATTAATGTTCTTGACCTAGCTCAAGTGAATACTTTTATACCACAACCTGGAGAAATCGTTTTTTTACTATTATTAGTTGTTCCTTTTTTGCTATTTTCAATGAAGCGGTATTTATTTAGATAAGATTATAGAATACATTTGGGATATTTGTCTAGGGTGAAATTGTTAAGTTATGAAAATCAATAAAGTAAGATTGCGCCAACTTCACTATTGGTTTGCTCCAATAATGTTATTTCCTGTTTTACTGACTTTAATTACAGGTTCTCTATTTCAAATATCAGTCATTACTGGTAAAGCTGGTGATTTTTTTTGGCTATTAGAATGGCATAAAGGCAAGTTTGGGAGAATTAATTTAGAGATGATTTATCCATTTTTAAATGCCTTTGGAATATTAATGTTAGCAGTAACAGGAATTATTATGTGGTTCCAAATTAACCGAAAATACAAAATATAATTATATTACTTAGTATTAGTAAACTCTTTCAGCAAACTAGAGTCCTCGTATAAAGCTTTGAAGTCTCATTCATTAACTGAGCGATCGCTAAGTTGACAACAAAAACCATCTTAGCAAACAAATACACAAGAGCTCGAAACCAATACCTCAAGCCACACCAAACCAAACCTACCTCAGCAAGGTGGTGGAACTTAGAAACCC
>JAKQYE010000112.1 GCA_023356605.1 Trichodesmium sp. MAG_R02
AAATAAATAGTCAATTCCACTGGTCAGTAGACTGGCTTTTTATTCACCATACTGCTAAAAATATTGCTACTATTATTCAGTCCCTTCATAGTCAGGATTATGTTATTGGAGATATGAAGCCACAAAATATTCTAGTTAACCGATATGCTTCTGCTTCAATAATTGATACAGACTCATTTCAAGTTCGCCATCCTCAGACAAAAGAAATCTATCATTGTTTAGTTGGTTCCGAAGGATTTACCCCTCCTGAACTCTTAGAAAAAGAATTAGCAAAAATTGTTCAAACTCCTACCCATGATAACTTTAGATTAGCCCTTATTATCTATCATTTATTATTTGGAGAACATCCCTTTAAAGGAAACTGGATAGGAACAGAAGATCCACCAGAAATTGATGAACTCATCCAACAAGGTTTCTGGTGCTATGCTCCCAATAGTAAAATTCTACCAGGACGGAGAACTATTCCCCTTGAAATAGTTCACCCCAAAATTCAAAAATGTTTCCTAGAATGCTTCAACGATGGACACTATCATCCAGAAAAACGACCCACTCCTCAGAACTGGGTTGATGCTTTAGAGAGTGCCATTAATGATTTAGTACAGTGTAAAAGAGTTGATACCCATTGGTATAGTAAAACTTATGGCAAATGCTATTGGTGCGAAAGAGAAAAAGAATTAAAGGTTGACATATTTTCTGATTCCAAAACATACCATTCCCTTGAAAAATTGCTTCAAAATAAAAAGTGGAAAGAAGCTGATTTAGAAACTAAATATATTATGCTAAAGTTTGCAGGAAGAATTGATCAAGGATGGTTAGATAAATCATCCCTAAAAAAATTCCCCACTAAAGTTATTATTGAAATAGATGAACTTTGGCGACAATATTCTGATGAACGTTTTGGCTTTACTACACAGAAGCGTATCTATTTAGACACTGGTAATAAATTAGAACAAATAAATTGGGAAACCTATAATCATTTTGGTGAAAAAGTTGGTTGGCGAGAAGGGGGAATGTGGAAAAATTACTTCGATCTAGATTTTTCTCTGAATTCACCAGAAGGTCATCTTCCATTCTGTTGTTCTGGTTTTGATGTTTGCATCATTGCTGACCTTCTGAAAGACCTATGATCATCTACATGAATCTTTGATTTTCTCTAAATAATCAGCTCTATTCCTGCTTCACCTCGGCAACCTCAGCGTTCTCTCAAAATCTATAATTTTCTATATAACCAGGACTTACCCAGGCAAACTCAGAAACCCGGTTTCTCCTAGATATAGTCATTTCAAATAAGAATAGAAAACTTTTTCTGCTGAAACTCACTTATAGTAAGAAATACTTGTCTCAATCTAAATTACAGCGCTTTTCAAATTGATGAACTACATCGCCATAACCAAAACCTTGTAGAGACGTTGCATGCAAGATCCCTACTGTGGTCTACCAACATGAAAAATGCTGTAAAATAACTATATTTATGTGTTAAAAACAATGATTTACTGTCAAAACCTGGTTTCTTTGCGTAAGTCGTGATAACCTTTCGATGATAGTTGTTGTAGTGGAAAATCTTGATCAGGACTTACGCAGGCAAACTGAGAAACCCGGTTTCTCGTAGATATTTATGTGTTAAAAACAATGATTTACTGTCTTAACCTGGTTTCTTTGCGTAAGTCCTGTTGATATCAGGGATGATATCATATCCGGAGCATCAGCAATCAAAAAGTTTTTGTTTGTAGTAGGACTTTAGCCCTATCTGCCGTAAGTGCCAATTCTATCCTCCTGCCTTACCTCCTCCAAAGTGAAAGTATTCAACGTAGAGGGTAAATAACAGTAAATGCCACGTAGACGGTAGATGCCACGTAGACGGTAGATGCCATTTGCCCCTACTAGATATAGTGGTTCTGCATAAGTCCGAAAGAATACTTAAATGTAGCGGGAATGTCCAACTGTGGATTTGTGTTACAGTCTTTGCCGTTGTCAGAACTGGTTTTCAATTGCGAACACTGCAATTTTAGCTGTGAATGACACCTGAATGCAGCCTTAAATTTAGCTACAGCCCTCAGTTCATTCCCTGTGCCTGTCAACTAGAACCCACTAACACCGCCAAAATAAAGTAGGAACAGAAATAGGTCAAAAATCAAAAAATCAGCACTTACCCATGCAGATGAAAACATACAACATCTGTAGGGGTTGAAGGCGGTTAACCACTACTAGATATAATAGTTCCGCCTAAGTCCTGATAATGATAGATTTTATGAACAGGACTTACCCAGGCAAACTGAGAAACCCTGTTTCTCGTAGATATTTATGTGTTAAAAACAATGATTTACTGTAGAAACCGGGTTTTTTTGCCTAAGTCCTGATGAAATTTTTGTAGATTTCTGGGAACCAAATGAACTTGCACAAATTGTGGTGTGCACCATTACCCCCAGACACTAAATTAAAATTATAGTGCTAGTCTTGCGGTAATTTTATCTAACCACCATAATTCCAGCCTGTATTCTCTAATAATAGAGGATCTCCCTCACGATGCACACCTGCTCCAATTACTTCTCCTACATACACAGTATGATCCCCTTCCTCAACAGCACCTACAACCCTACATTCAACATAGCCAAGAGTATCAGAAATAATTGGACAACCAGTTTCTCCCAAATAAAATTCTACTTCTTCAAATTTATTCCCCACACGACGTTGAGGTTTGAAAAATTGTTGAGCTAAATCTTTTTGCTCTGCTCCTAAGAAACTAAGGGAAAATACTCCACTAGCCTTAATCATGGCATGGGATATAGAAATTTTATTAACACAGTTAACAATTAGGGGAGGCTTAAAAGATGCCTGCATTACCCAACTAGCTGTAAAGCCATTTACTTCATCCCCATCTTTAACACCACAAATGTATAATCCATGGGGAATTTTACGCAGTATAGTTTTTTTTGCCTGTTCGTCTAGCAAAGTTTTACCCACTATATATCTATATATTAAGAGTTTGACATCTTTTATTCTACCTGAAGTGATTAAAATTCATCTTAGACTATACATTCTCAGGACTTACACCAATGCACTTATGGACCCCACATGTAGGAGCCAATGGTATTCCCCCTAATGGTCAGGATATGCCCGCGGGTAAGTCCTATATATTTTAAAATTAAATTAAAACCATATCTCAAAAATCTATTGTCAATAAGAGCTATCAACTAGGACTTATTGATAATTGCCAAGTCTAAAAAATAGATAGCAAGTTTTGTGGTACAGTCCAGAGTCTAATTAACTAATTAAATATCTTTAGTTACCTTATGTATTTGTGAGTCCGGCAGAAGTTTAGCACTCATGAAGTAAAAACCCCTATAAATTCCAACCACAACAATAAATATCCTATGTCTTCCCAAAATAACTTGATCCAAAAATTCACGAATCACAAAAATTGGCCCTTAATATTAATAATATTAACAATTGCTTCAATAGCGATCGCCTGCAACAACATCAAAACGAGCACCACAACCCCAGAAACACTAACCGCTCTCGAACCAGATACTCTAGTTTGGGCTAGATATAAAGACTCCGACACCCTCGACCCCCACAAAACAACATCACCCTTGTCCAGACAAATAATAGACCAAATCTACGATACCCTACTTACTTTCGACGACCAAGGGAAAATTCAACCTAACCTAGCCAAAGAATGGTCAGTTAACGAAAATGGCCAAGAATATACCTTCAAACTCAACAAAAACATCAAATGCCACGACGGCAAAACCTTTAATGCCAACGCCGTAAAATTTACCATAGACAGAGCCATAGACCCCGAAACAGGAAACAACACCAAAGACAGTTGGGGGCCAATAGAAACAGTAGAAGTCATAGACGATCTAACAGTTAAAGTAAAAATGACTGAAGCTTTTAGTCCTTTTCCCCGTTTTCTAGCCGACCCTTACTCTAGCATGATTTGTCCCTCAGCCATAAAAACTTACAACAACAAATTTGGTATAGACGGAGTCATAGGTACAGGCCCCTTTCAATTTGTAGAATGGACTCAAGGGGAACAACTCATCCTGAAAGCTAACCCAAACTACAAAAATTATGGGAGACCCGTAGAAAATTCAGGTACTCCTTATATCAAGAAATTAGTAATAAAAACCATTCCGGAAGTAGAAGCTCGTTTAGCAGGTATTAACTCTGGGGAAATTCATTTAACTGAACCTCCAATAACAGAAATTTCTAATCTCAAACAAGACTCTAATTTAAAAATTTATACTGCTGAAAATACCGGGCAAATAGTATTTTTAGAATTCGTTACCTCTCGATCGCCCTTCAACAAAAAAAAGGCCCGACAAGCAATAGCTTATGGAATAGACACGAAAAAAGCCACAGAAGAAGTCCTAGCAAGTTTAGCTAAACCTTCAGAATGTCCCATCGCGAATGTTATGTTCCCTAATGACGGCAAACTCTGTTCAGAGTTTAGTCTTAAACCAGACTCAGCAAAAGCCAAAACTCTACTAAAAGAACTAGGCTATAGTAAAGATAACCCATTAGAAATAACTCTCCTAACTTGGAAAGGAGGAAACCGCGAAAAAATCCTCGAAAATCTTCAAGCTCAACTAGAAGTTGTGGGAATAAAAGCCAATTTAGAAACAATGGATATTGGCAGTCTTAATGCCAGAATAAAACAGGAAAATAGTCAAGCAGAAGGCAATGGTGTTATTGACATGATGGGATGGTCTTGGTACGACCCAGATTTTCTTTATAAGTTGTGGCATTCTCCCGGTTGGATGGGAGGTTATCACAGTGATGAACTTGATAAATTACTAACAGAAATGCGTACTGCAACCAATTCCAAACAACAGCAAAAAAAACTTGTAGAAGTTCAGAAATATTTACTTAATAATGTTGTGATGGTGCCACTTTATAGTCCTGGTTGGATGTGGAACTATGTTAGTAGTTCAAATCTAGAAAATTTTAAGATTGCAGCTTTTAATAGACCTCAATTTAACGATATCAAATTTTCTAATAAAGCAGATCAAAAAGCCATAGAAAGTTCTCCTCAAACTTCTGAGGAAAACAAAACAAATAAACAACAAGAAAACTGACATCTGTAATTATTACCATACTGCCCCCATAGCCATTTTCTTCCCTCACTAATAGACTTTTTCAGTAAACCCTAATTATTTTTTCTGCAAGATGGAGATTTAATTTTGCTCTACTTAAAAAGTTAGATTAAAGCATCAAATAAATCATAAAAAAGTATAATTATGCTTTGACTACCAGTAGAGAAATTAAGGGAAAATTATTCCTTTTATCTCCTTTATAACTTCTATTTATCCTGACTCCGGTACTCCCTAAAAAAACTTTTTCAGCCCACCCATTCCTAGTAGTTGATATTCAATAACCTATTATAGTTTTTAATTTAGATTGAGACAGGTATTTATTGCTATAACTAAGTTTCAGGAGAAAAAGTTTTCCATTCTTATTTGAAATGAGTATACAGGAACAAAATCTAGAATAATTTTTAGAGTGGGAAGAATATTTCTTTTTCAGATGAGATTATTAGTTGAGATTATAAAAATTATTAAAATATTTAATCACTAAATCATACAGAGCTTCTCAAGTTGATGAACTACATCGCCATAACTAAAACCTTATAGGGGCCTCCAATGGAACGTCCCTACTGTGGTCTACCGATATGAAAACTGCTGTAAGTTCAAAAGAATAAAAATTAAAAAACACATAAATTAGGGGTTAGAAAAACTTCTAACCCCTAAATATAGAAAACATTGCAAATAGCTCAGATTAATCATCCTTTATGCCAAAAACCATTTGCAATACCATTTGTTTTCCACCTGTTTCATGATATCTGTCAGCCCAATGTCTAATTATCTCATCTAACTCTTCTTTAGCTTGTTCAAAGCGATCGGGAGAAATATCAAACTCCTCTAAAACACGCATTACCTTGTTTGTATAATTCTTTTCTGCCCAGTCCCTCATCAAGCGGAAATAGCGAGCCGTATCTTCAACCATAATAAAAGTGCGTTCTTCTTGATCTCCTGGGCAATAAGAAGAACGGGCAAGACAATAAAAGGGCATTCCCCAAGGACAATCTATCTTAGTTACCGTACCAGAATAAATCAAACGACGCTTAATATGTTCTGCCAAAGCTTCGCTTAATGGCATCCGGCGTTCAGATGGTAAATCTTCCTGAGAACGCCTATGGAGAAACTCAATTAATTCCATAAACTGAAAAGAATTAATCAATCTAGCATCAGGTATATTTGAAGGAAGTTTAGCTTCGATACATCCCTTCTCCTCGGTAGTCAGATTACCACCAGGAACGCGAGGACGACCGGGAGTCCAAGGATATTCTTCTAGCCATACATAAGGAAACTGAATCAAATATCGAGGTTCTTGAGAACCCAACATTTTCAACAACTTGCCCTTTGTTAGCGCTTCTTCCACTTCCTGGACAATCACCTTAACCCGTTTAGGTTCAATATGATGTAGGTGTCCAGTCATACGCAAATTTTGACCTTGTTCAACATAGGTCATATAGATCGCACACTTAGCCGCTGTTGCAGCTGCATCCAAAAAAGCCCCATGACGATGACCACTTGTCCTCATAGCACTAAACGCCAGATATAACATAATCTGATCCATAGCGCTGGGGCTGAGGCTATTTATTAGCTCGGTATCACTCTTCATTACAACCCTCATAATACTAAGTATAGCAAAATATAGAAGATACCCTACTCTCCCATATTAACAGTTACCTATCAGTTGACTATGATAATCATTATCGAAAACCCCAGAAAATCAGTCAACTGTAGATGCTACACTAACTGAGGTATTTTTTTGAAATTTTTTTTGCATTTGGCCCTATAGATTTCACCCTGAATATAAACTTCTGAATAATTTTTTATACTAGTACATTTTTATCCTCTGTGTAGCTTTTTTTTGAGAAATGTATTATTTTTTTAATTATTTGACAGTTCCACTGTATAAAACTTGTTCAAATAAAAACAAAAATATCAGGTTTTCCTTTTTGCTGAGGTAAAGCTGTCAAAAGTCACACTATTTCTCAAGGCCAAATGGTTCTTGTGTTGGCAATATAACCGGAGTTAAAATATCCTAAGGCAATATCCACAATTCCCATTGTTACCTTTTCTCCAGGCTTTCACACTGCAATTATTTACCAACAACTATAGAATCCAGATAAAGCAGATCGCAACACAAGCTCACTCAATAAGTGGAATAGTTTTAACTTGATTTTTTTAGTAACACACTAAAAGACCATTCACCCTACTTATGGCCAGAGGATAAATGGTTAAAGTCATATTAAATTAAGATAATCTTTCACCGGTGTTGATATCTAGACGGAGTAAACATTGTAAATTTTCAAGGTCAACCAAATTTGACATTTAGAAGAGGTGCAATGCTTCCTCTAAAACTTAAAAAGTAGTAAACAGCTTTAGCGTCCACTACCACGATGACGGTTAAGAGGAATAAGGTCCTCATTATCTACCCCAGAAGCATGAATTGCATTGATTGGTGTATAGTTTTGCATAGGTTATGTCCGTATCAGAGTGTCTATTCTTTGATACTGACTTTGAGAAAACAATCAGGATAGTTAGGAAATAATTTGTTAGTTATTGCAGAAAAAACAGTGTAGTGTGAAAATTTTAAGGGGTGTATTAAAGATGATTTAACCCTCAGCAAAATATCAATTCATAACTCAAAAAATCTATAAATAATGCAATAATTTCGTGAAATTAAAAATTTATTTCCATAGTTATCCGGTGTTTTAACCATCATAAATTTACAGTGAATAAAAATATAGATGGCTGAAATGCAAAAAATATTACTCTTCTGTGGCCCAAAAATTAGTTATAGAATTATGTATTAACTGCTAATTCACCAGTACAAGTAGAATATAGATATAGTAAAGACTCAAAAAAATCAAACTTAAATGGAAAAAGGACTTATTCTCTGGTTTACTGGATTAAGTGGAGCTGGTAAAGCAACCATCAGTAAAGTTGTGGCAGAAAAATTGAAACAAAACTGAAAAAGTTTGGGAGAATCAAATATTTGACCATCTGCAAAAAATTTAAATAGCCACTTAACTATTTTAAAAGAACTACAAAGATGATAAAGTTTAGTAACGAAACTTTAGGGTTTGTAAGCAAATATCTTCTACAGAGTTTTCTTCTGGGGCATTCGGAGTAAATTAGTGTACAATTTATCAAGGATTTTTATTCGGGTTTTTCTTGATTAATTGACATCAAATATTCTCGAAACTATTGAGAGTTATGATAACTTGCACCGTTCCAAAATCTTGCCAACCTTTTTCCCGGTCTTTGCTCTTTCAAATATTTAACAAATTCAATAGTATTTTCAGTATTTCCACTTCTTTAATTCTTGTATAATAAATTCCTTAGTTTGATAATAATAGGCTCTATAATGAGTTTGTCTTTCAAATTCATTTTTAATCGGAATTTCTATTCTTTGGATCTTTTTATTTCTTTTGACTATGCATGTTTGATTTATAAAATCGTCTAGTTTATCTAAAATATTAATTTTTTTGTCTTTTGACTGGATATGTTATTATTATGTCTGTTAGGACTTATTTATAGTTATTTTTATTTAGATTGAGATAAGTATTTATTGCTATAAATGAGTTTCAGGGGAAAAGATCTTCCATTCCTATTTTAAATGACTGTAGGATTACTATAGACCTCAATTTAACGATATAAAATTTTCTAATAAAGCAGATAAAAAAAAACACAGAAAGTTCTCCTGAGACTTCTGAGAAAAACAAAACAATTGAACAACAAGAAAACTGACACTTGCAACTATTGCCAGACTGGTGCCGTAGCCATTTCCTCCCCTCACTAATAGAGTTTTTCAGTCAGCCCTAATTTTTTTATCTGTTAAGACGGAGATCTAATTTTGCTCTACTTAAGAAGTTAGATTAAAGTATCAAATAAATTATAAAAAAGTATGATTCTGCTTTGACTACAAGTAGAAAAATTACAGCAGTTTTCATGTGGGGAAACCACAGTAGGGACGCTGCACCCAACCTCTCTACAAGGCTTTATTTATGGCGATGTAGTTTATCAATCTGAAAAGCGCTGTAAGGGAAAATTATTCCTTTTACCTCCTTTATAACTTCTATTTCTCCTGACTCCCCTACTCCCTAAAAAAACTTTTTCAACCAACCCATTCCTAGTAGTTGATATTTAATAACCTATTACAGAAACAAGATCTAGAATAATTTTCAGAAGTGGGGAGAGCATTTCTTTTTCAGATTAGATTATTTGAGGAAATGATCAAGATTATTAAAGTATTTAATCCTACATTCCGCAGTTCTTAACATTGAATTGATAAGTTTTATTAATCTATCGCCCCGAACACTATCCATGAAAGCCTTGTAGCTATAGACATCAATTTTCACAATTATCAATAATTGTAACTAAATCTTCTCATAAGAAATTAGTTATTGATAAATCTTATTGATCTTGAGTTCTATAACGAAGATTTTTCATATAAGTCTCTTTGAAAATGTAAATATACATAAAGATATATGAATATCTGCGGAATGTCAGTTTAATCACCAAATCATGAATTCAAAACAATTAAAATTAAAATACACTTAAATCGAATTGGGGGTTAGAAGTTTTTCTAACCCCTACCGTATAGAAAAGATTGCAAATAACTTAGACTAATCATCCTTTATGCCAAAAACCATTTGCAACAACATTTGTTTTCCACCTGTTTCATGATACCTATTAGCCCAACGTCTAATTATGTCATCTAACTCTTCTTTAGCTTGTTCAAAGCGATCGGGAGAAATGTCAAACTCCTCTAAAATACGCATTACCTTGTTAGTATAATTCTTTTCTGCCCAGTCCCTCATCAAGCGGAAATAGCGAGCCGTATCTTCAACCATAATAAAAGTGCGTTCTTCTTGATCCTCTGAGCAATAAGAAGAACGGGTAAGACAATAAAAAGGCATTCCCCAAGGAGAATCTATCTTAGTTACCGTACCAGAATAAATCAAACGACGCTTAATATGTTCTGCCAAAGCTTCGCTTAATGGCATCCGGCGTTCAGGTGGTAAATCTTCCTGAGAACGCCTATGGAGAAACTCAATTAATTCCATAAACTGAAAAGAATTAATCAATCTAGCATCAGGTATATCTGAAGGAAGTTTAGCTTCGATAAGCTTCTTCTCCTCTGTAGTCAGATTACTACCAGGAACGCGAGGACGACCGGGAGTCCAAGGATATTCTTCTAGCCATACATAAGGAAACTGAATCAAGTATCGAGGTTCTTGAGAACCCAACATTTTCAACAACTTGCCCTTTGTTAGTGCTTCTTCCACTTCCTGGACAATCACCTTAACCCGTTTAGGTTCAATATGATGTAGGTGTCCAGTCATACGCAAATTTTGACCTTGTTCAACATAGGTCATATAGATCACACACTTAGCCGCTGTTGCAGCTGCATCCAAAAAAGCCCCATGACGATGACCACTTGTCCTCATAGCACTAAACGCCAGATATAACATAATCTGATCCATAGCGCTGGGGCTGAGGCTATTTATTAGCTCGGTGTCACTCTTCATTACAACCCTCATAATACTAATTATAGCAAAGTGTAGGAGGTACCCTACCCTCCTATATTAACAGTTACATGTCAGCTGACCATGATAACCCCTATTGACAATCCCAAAAAATCAGTCAACTGCAGATGCTATAATAACTAAGTTATTTCCTTGAAAACTTTCTTGCATTTGGCCCTAGGCCCTATAAATCTCACCCTGAATATAAACCTGTGAATAACTCGTTATATTAGTAGATTTTTATCCCCTGTATAGTTTTCTTTGAGAAATATATTGTTTTTTTATTATTTGACACTTCTACTCTATAAAACTTATTCAAATAAAAACAAAAACATGAGGTTTACCTGCATGCTGAGGCAAAGCTAAGGCAATATCCACAATTCCCGTTCTATACTTTTCTCCCGGCTTTCACACTGGAATTGTTTAGCAACAACTATAGAATTCCGATAAGGGATATCCTAACACAAACTCACTCGATAAGTGGAATAGTTTTAACTTAAATTTTTTAGTAACACACTAAAAGACCATTTACCCTGATTGTGGCCAGAGGATAAATGGTTAAAGTCCTATTAAATTAAGATAATCTTTCATCGGTGTTGGTATCTAGACAGAGTAAACATTGTAAATTTCCAAGGTCAACCAACTTTGACATTTGGAAGGGCTGCAATGCTTGCCTTAAAACTTAAAAAGTAGTAAACAGCTTTAGCGTCTACTACCACGATGAGGGTTGAGAGGAATAAGGTCCTCATTATTTACCCCAAAAACATCAATTGCATTGACAAATTCATTGTAGTATCTTCGGATTCTTCTCTTTGAAGGAGGAAGAGGATCTTTCTTTCCATGATCGTTGCTAACATCATTTAATGGCGTGTCAGATTTTTTTGAGAATTCAAGCTCATTAGCCATTCGAGCTTGACTACTAGAAGTATTACCTAGTAACAACAAAACAGGGAGAATCATTGGTGTATAGTTTTGCATGGGTTATGTCCATATCAGAGTGTCTATTCTCTGATACTGACTTTTAGAAAAAAATCAGGATAGTTAGAAAATAATTTGTTAGTTATTGCAGAAAAAATGGTGTAGTGTAAAAATATTTAAGGGGTGTATTAAAGATGATTTAATCCTCAGGGAAATATCAATTTAGAACTCAAATAAGCCCATAAATAATGCAAAAATTCCGTGAAACAAAAAAAAATCTCATAGTTATCCGGCGTTTTAACCATCACAAATTTACAGTGAATAAAAATATAGATAGCTGAAATGCAAAAAATATTACTCTTCTGTAGCCCAAAAATTAGTTATACAATTATTTATTAATTGCTAATTCACCAGTACAAGTAGAATATAAATATAGTAAAGACTCAAAGAAATCAAACTTAAATGGAAAAAGGACTCATACTCTGGTTTACCGGATTAAGTGGAGCTGGTAAAACAACCATCAGTAAAGTTGTGGCAGAAAAATTAAAACAAAGAGGTCAAAAAGTAGAAATATTGGATGGAGATATAGTTAGAGAAAACTTATCAAAAGGGTTAACTTTTAGCAAAGAAGATCGAGATATAAATATTCGGCGAATCGGATTTGTAGCTCATCTTTTAAGCAGGAATGGAGTAGTAGCAATTACTGCAGCAATTAGTCCTTACAAAGCAATACGAAATGAAATTAGAGAAATGTATGACAATTTTATAGAAGTATATATAAATGCCCCTTTAGAAGTATGTGAACAACGTGACGTTAAGGGGTTATATGCTAAAGCCAGGTCTGGAGAAATTAAAAACTTTACCGGTATTGATGATCCTTACGAACCACCAGACAATCCCGAAATTACTTGCTGCACAGATCAAGAAAGTTTAGACGAAAGCGTAGCTCATGTAATTAGTAGTTTAGAAAAATATGGTTATTTGACTTAAAAAAAATAGGGAGAGAGTGAGCAATGAAGCAGCAAGAATTAAAAAATAAAGGACATATCTTCAGTCAAAAATTATCTTTATTCCAGATTTTAAGTTATGGAATAATAATTGTATTTTACATTTGCTGGGATGTTTTATCTTCTGCACCAGCTCAACCCCTCCATCAGGAAAACCAAACCCTATCAGAAACCTCAACTTTACCAAAACTAACAGAATCTTGGCCTAGAGGTAAAGAAGCACAACCACCTCTATTGCCTCTACCCCCAGAACCAATATTGATTCCTGAACTAGAAATACCTTTATTAGATTCAAAAGGGTACACATTGGGTGCTGGTGATCAGGTTCAAATAGACATCTTTAACATACCAGAATATAGTGGGAAAAATGGCCAATATCAAGTTCAAATTGATGGTACTCTCAACCTACCATTGATAGGTAATGTCTCTGTTGAGGGAATTACCTTAAATCAAGCCAAAGAATTAATTCAAGAAAAATACGGTGAATATCTACAAATACCTATAGTTAACCTTAACCTATTAGCAGCACGTCCATTGAAAATAGCGATCGCTGGAGAAGTCCAACATCCTGGTTCCTACACAATTTGGCCTATAGTTAGTCAAGGAGGTAATAATAAAAATGGGACTCAACTACCTACAGTCACTAAAGCATTACAAGTAGCGGGTGGAGTTACAACTTCAGCAGACATTAGACAAATCAAAATTCGTCGTCTCCAACTCAACACCGCTGAACAAATAATCAACATTAATCTATGGGAACTTTTGCAAAGTGGCAATTTAGTTCAAGATATTTCTCTACGGGATGGGGATACCTTATTTGTCCCTAGTATTAAAGAAATTAATCCAGTAGAGTCAACTCAACTAGCAAGTGCTAACTTTGCTGGTACTAATACTAAACCTCTCAACATTGCAGTAGTTGGAGAAGTGGCACGTCCTGGCCCGTATATACTAGAAACTGATATTGAGCAAAGTCAAGTTTTACCCACAACAGAAAAATCAGACTTTACCCAAACAGATAGCGATATTTTAATCCCTCAAAATACTAGGCTTCATACTGTCACTAAAGCAATTAAAATGGCAGGGGGAATTACTCCATCTGCAGATATTCGACAAATTCGGGTCCGCCGACTTACTCGCGCCGGGACCGAGCAAATTATTAAAGTAAATCTTTGGCACCTACTACAAAATGGCGATTTAAGTCAAGATATAGTTTTACAATCAAGAGATACAATTTATGTGCCAGTAGCAAATGAGGTTAATTTAGATGAGTTGGCTGAAGTTACGGCCTCAAGTTTTTCTGTAGGTAATCTCAAAATTAATGTTATTGGGGAAGTAATTAAACCTGGAACAATTTTTATAGCTCCTAATAGTACAATTAATCAAGCTTTGTTAGCAGCAGGAGGCTTTAATCCGAAAAGAGCAGAAACAAAGGAAATAGAACTTATTCGTCTTCAACCTAATGGTACAGTTACTCGACGAAAAGTACAAGTAGATTTTTCGGCAAAAGTTAATGAACAGACAAATCCAGCTTTGCTAAATAATGATGTAATTATAGTTGGTCGTTCTAGTCGGGCCACGTTTACTGATAATGTGGGAGGTGTTTTAGCTCCTTTGAGTCCAATTAATAGAATTTTAGGCATATTTTTTGATATTTTTGATTAGTTAAGTAGGGCTTGCTGATTAACTCTTCAACCATTGACTGATATTGGTAAGTACCTTTTTTACTCGAGGACAAAATTATAGTCGTTTTAATTAAGATTGAAAGAAAAATTGAGTATAATAAAATTAAGTCAACTAGAAAGTATTTTGAACTATACCTTACAGTTTAGACTTCAGACAAAAAGTAGTAAATTTTGTAGAAAATGGCGGTACGATGACCAAAGCAGCTCATACATTTGGGATAGGAAGAGCTTCGATATATAGATGTTTATCTCGCCCAAAATTGTTAGCAACTAAGGTAAAAAGTCGTCAAGGAAAATTAGATTGGAAAGAATTAGAAAGAGATGTAAAACAAAATCCAGAGTTGAGTATTTTCAGACAGAGCTAAAAAAAATTGAGTTAATCAACTAGCTATATTTTATGCTAAAAAAAAATGAAAATTACTAGAAAAAAAACAACTTTGTTATAGAGAAAGAAATAGAGAAGAAAGGATACAATATTATCAGCTTTCCCTCGAAATTTTATCAAAAAAATCGGAAGTAAAAGCCTTGTATTTATTGATGAATCAGGATTTACAGCGCTTTTCAAGTTTATGAACTACATCGCCATAACTACTGTGGCCTACCGATATCCCACATTCCGCGCTTCAAGTATACTACAAGGGTATTTTTAACGAAGAAGATGAATTACAGCCTCTATTATTGCTAATAACTATCAATAGTTTCTATAATATGTATTTTTACTTACAAACTTCATAGTTATTATCAGGCAAGGCTTTCAATAGCATGTCTTATATACTACATTTTGAAGTAGGGAATGTAAGCGATATGAAAACTGCTGTAAAGATAATCAAGACTGTATTTATGCCTGGTCAAAAACAGAGAAAAAAGTTTATGGTAAGCAAGAGGGAAAAGGAGGTAAAAGAGAAAATTTAGTGGCCGGGAGAAGAAAAAAGGAAAAAGATTTAATAGCACCAAATTATATTTAAAGTCACCCTAAATGCCGTGGGATTTGAATAATGGTATGATCAACATTTATTACCATCATTAAAAAAACTCAGTGTACTGCTGCATGGATAATTCATCAATTCATAGAAAAAACGTTATTAGAAAATTAGTAGAAACAGGGAGTAATTAATTACTATTTTCGGCAAAATACTCTCCTGATTTAAATGACATAGAACATGATTTTAGTGCATTAAAAAGAGCTAGAATGTATTCACCTATCAATACATCTCGATTTGGAAATTATTCGTAATTTTTGTGGCAAATAGTGTATTATTCTTATTTAAAATAACTATACTTTTAACTTTTAATTTTAATTATGGATATAGAACCCCAAAAAACATCTCAGTTATCTTTATACAATAATCGGGATAAACTCGTAGATTCTTCCCTCATCCCTATTCCTTATCCTAACAATGTACATGACGGTAAGTTCCACAGATTTGAAGAAAAACTATCTCAAAAAGAAAATCAGATTTGGAAATTAATATGTCATCGTTTTTTCTTGATTTTTAGTGTGACAACTACTATGACAACTGGAGCATATTTCTGGAGTTTAAATCAGATTCCTATATATCAGGGAAAATTTCAAATATTAGTTGAAGGAGTTATGGTTAAGAATTCAGCTAATAATCAGTTAGGCATGGATGAAGAAATATTAGTTACAAATTCTGGAGAAGATTGGGAAAAACAGGTAGCCAAAATTATTTCTGGTCAAGATGAAGATAGAATTACTTCATACCCACATCAAAATATTATAAAAAATCTACAATCAAACAACTATAGCTTAGATTATAAATCACAAATTCAAGTGCTAAAAAGTCCGCAAATTATGCAACCAATAATTGCAGAAATTCAAAAAGAGTATCCAGAAATTAATTATAATTTTCTCTTGAAGAAACCAAAAAATATTTTTTTTAGTAGGGAAAAATTTCAAATTCAAAGGTTAGGTGATACAAAAATTTTAGAAGTTAGCTATAATGACTCAGACAAAAATAAAATCAAGTTTGTATTAGATAAACTGGCGACAGCTTATATTAAATATGGTCGCGAAGATAGTCAAACTCAGACTGATGAGGGGTTAAAATTTGTTGAGGAACAAATTCCTAAATATCAGCAAAAAATGAAAAATATGCGACAGAAATTAGAGGAACTCCAACAAAAGTATCTTTTTATTAATCCAGAAATTAAAAGTCAAGAAGTAGCAGCAGAAAGGAATCAAATTCAATCTCAAAAACTAGAAAATAAAATATTGCTTGACCAACAGCGATCGCTCTATACTATGTTGCAAAGTCAGTTGGGAATTAATCCTGAAGAAGCTTTGATAGCTTCAGCTTTAAGTCAAGCACCAAGATATCAATCATTATTAAATCAATTACAAAAAGTAGAAACAACAATTGCTCTAGAATCAGCTCGCTTTAAAGAAAAAACCCCTCAAATGCAAGCTTTATATAAGCAGCGAGAAAAATTACTACCTTTATTAAATCAAGAGGCAGAAAAGGTTATTGGCAGAGATTTAGAAGAAGTAAGTAAAAAGTCTTTAGCTTTTCAAGATTCTGTTCGTCTAGAATTAATTCATAAAATGATATTAGCTGCCAATCAAATAGAGGTGATGGAAGTGAGAGGTAAAGTACTGGATGAAGCTGAAGCTAAATTAAATGAATATCAGGAAAAAATGCCAGAATTAGTAGGGCGTTACATGGAAATTCAGCAAGAGTTAGAAAGATTAAATAAAAGGATTAAATACTTGTTAGAAAAACAACAAGTATTACAAATAGAAGTGGCTGAAAAACAATTGCTCTGGGAATTAATTGCGCCACCAGAATTACTGAAAACTCAAAAAGGTGAGTTAGTAATAGTCTCTCCAAATATGTTATTGAATATTGCTCTGGGATGGTTAGCAGGATTAGTACTAGGAATATTATTAGCTCAGTTGGCAGAGAGATTTAAGCAGGATGTTTTTGAGACACCAAAAGAGGTAAAAAAATATCTTGGTTTGCCTTTGTTGGGGGTTATTCCTATACATGAACAAAGAATGTGGATGAATGAGGAATTGAAAGAAAATAAAAGTTCATCTTTGGTTTTATATCCCTCCGTTTTTCAAGAAGCTTTTCGCACTTTAAATGCTAATATTCGTTTATTAAATATGGAAAATCCGATTAATTCTCTTGTAATTAGTTCCGCTTTACCAGGGGATGGTAAATCTACAGTAGCAAGTCATTTAGCTCGTGCTGCTGCTGCTATGGGTCAACGGGTATTATTAATAGATGCTGATTTACGTTGTCCAGAAATTCACAATATGATGGGATTGTTAAATGATCTTGGGTTAAGTAGTGTAATTATTGATGGTATACCAATAGAAACGGCAATTCAGCGATCGCCTGTGGATGAAAATCTGTTGGTTTTAACTTCTGGACCTATTCCCCCTGAGCCTACAAAAATTTTGTCCTCAAGACAAATGCCACTCTTGATTCAAGAGTCACTCAGCACTTTTGATTTGGTGATTTGTGATACTGCTCCATTATTGGGAAGAGCGGATGCTAATTTATTGGCAGCTTGTACTAATGGATTATTGTTAGTAGTGGGATTGGGTAAAACTGAGCGAGAGGCTCTAAGTTTAGCTCTGGATGATTTAAGTATGGCAGGTGTGCCCATGTTGGGAATTGTAGGTAATGGCGATCGAGGTGATTCTTACTATCAGCGATATTATGACTATGACTACATTAGATCCTAAGTATGAGGAAGTTAGTTAACTACCCGGTGTTGAACCTATGGGTTATAAGGCGAGGAAACTGAATTCATTGGAGATTGTCAACTCACAGACTGACACTCACCTTTTTTCGGTAAACTACAATTAGTGCCTTGGCGTAAGTCCTGTTTGTATTTTTGAGGAGAAGAAAAGATGGCGATCGCTACAGTTAATCCAACAACAGGAGAAATACTCAAAACTTTTGAGCCAATCACCTCTATAGAAATAGAGGCTAAACTAGAATTGGCAGAAAAAACTTTTCGTGCCTATACTCAAACTTCCATGACCCAACGTGGAGAATGGTTATTAGCAGCAGCAGACATTTTAGAAAAAAATGCTGAGAAATTTGGTAAGATAATGACCCTAGAGATGGGTAAAACTCTGAGTGGAGCCATCGCCGAAGCTAAAAAATGTGCTCTAGTCTGTCGTTTCTATGCAGAAAAGGCTACTGAGTTTCTGGCTGATGTCCCTGCACAAACTGATGCTAATAAATCATTTGTTCGTTATCAAGCAATTGGCCCAGTACTAGCGGTCATGCCCTGGAATTTTCCTTTTTGGCAGGTTTTCCGTTTTGCAGCGCCAGCTTTAATGGCAGGAAATGTGGGTTTATTGAAACATGCCTCTAATGTTCCTCAATGTGCTTTAGCTATTGAAGAAATTTTTAAAGAAGCAGGTTTCCCAGAAGGTGTATTTCAAACTCTTTTGATCGGGTCAGATCAAGTGTCTGGTATTATGATGGATGACCGAGTCAAAGCCGGAACTTTAACTGGCAGTGAACCTGCGGGTGCAAGTTTAGCGGCAACGGCAGGTAGAGCTATCAAAAAAACGGTCTTGGAACTTGGGGGTAGTGACCCTTTTATAGTATTAGAAAGTGCCGATCTAGAAACAGCAGTTTCTACAGCAGTGACGGCTAGGATGCTAAATAATGGTCAATCTTGTATTGCAGCTAAACGTTTTATCTTGGCAGAGGCGATCGCTGATCAATTTCAAAAACGTCTGGTAGAAAAATTTGAGGCTTTAAAGGTAGGAGACCCCATGTTGCCAGATACTAATATTGGTCCTTTGGCAACTCCATCTATTCTTCAAGAGTTAAATGCTCAAGTAGAAGCTTCTGTAGAGAAAGGAGCTAAAATTCTGACAGGAGGTCATCTCTTATCTGACCTTCCTGGAAATTTTTACCCACCGACAATTTTAGCTGATATACCAATAAATTCCCCTGCTTATGAGGCCGAATTTTTTGGTCCTGTAGCTTTAGTATTTCAAGTTGCTAATATTGATGAAGCAATAGAATTGGCCAATAATACACCTTTTGGATTAGGTGCAAGTGCATGGACTACAGAGACAGCAGAGATAGATAGGTTAATCTCAGAACTGGAAGCTGGTGCTGTGTTTATCAATGGTTTAGTTAAGTCTGACCCACGTCTACCTTTTGGTGGAATTAAACGCTCTGGTTATGGTCGAGAACTTAGCAAGGAAGGAATTCTGGAATTTGTCAATATTAAAACTGTTTGGATCAAATAATTATATCATGTCTGTTTGAATAGTTATACTTTAGAGCTAGGAAGGAATTGGGCCTGAGGGAATCCCGCTAACCCGCCTTTGAAAGGCAGGGCTTTTTCATTCTCCAAAATTAGTAGTCAATTTTTGGAGAAAAGTTATGTTTTTTCCTCCCTAATATTACTCAATTCTAATTTTATTGATTCTGATTTTTCCGGAAAACAACTTTCTCTATTTTTTGAGCTTAAAAACTTAAGCTCATGTTTTTTAAACAAGATATTATCGTTGTTATTCTCATTTTTTTATCCAATTTATTTTTACTAAAAATATATTTTTATTGTCTATTTAAGTAGAGAAGGCTACAATTTTATCCCAATTATTTCCTAACCAATATATTCCTTGTTTTATTGAGTCAAAACCAAAACTTCGGTAAACATTCATAATTATTGTGTACAAAAGTGAAAGATTTCGAGCTGGTTGTAGTTCTCTTATCTTTGATTTATCTTCATTAAAAATCACATCTTTTACCCAATGTACTTGATTTTCTATTAACCAATGTCCTCTGATTTTTGCGGCAATTTTTTTTTGATGGTAATACTTTACTACTAATATAATACAAAGTTTCTTCAGACTTTTTATTTGCTCTTAGTCCTGTTCTCTCTACCAAGATATTGCTTTGAATATGAGGATAATTTTTATGTTTAATCTTTTCGGCTTTAAATACACTAATTTTTCGCAGTTATTTGGCGTCCATGACTTTTGTCTATTTCTTGATATCTACTGATAGGCTCTTCTACTTTTGCTAAGTCTTTTAAGGGATTAAATAACTTGATTTGGTTGGCTTTTACTGTAATTAAATA
>JAKQYE010000113.1 GCA_023356605.1 Trichodesmium sp. MAG_R02
ATTCCCCATGTAGATGAAATGATGTTGAATCTAAGTGAGCATAGGAGGTGTCTATTTTAAACTTTTTAATAACTAATAATCCTATCTCTATAAATAAATTTGTTAGTCCTAATTTATAGATGTCATCCATGAGTAGACCTATTTTATCATCGTTTAAGTATTCACTATTGATACCTATTCCTAATAATTTTTCTATAGCTTTATCTTCAAAAAATTGACTAAATAAATATAATGGACGCGAGACCATTCCTAACCCATTCAAAATTCAAGCTTTTATTACTTGTCCAGTAGTAATTTTTTCTCTATTATCTACTCCTAATTTTTACGTCAACCCGCCGAGGAGCTATGGCTCGCTTGTTTGCCCGTGCCTTTAGGCCGGGGAGGATGTCAAAACTGATTACCGAGACATGATATAACTTATTACTCACTTGATAGCACTAAAGTATTGACTGCAAAAAAAAGCGATCGCTCTTTAACCTCCCACCAAAGCGATCGCCATTTCTAACTCCTTCTAAATCAAAATCAACCCACTTTCAACCTCAGGCACCGTAGCACCAACCACAATAGCAATTAAATCTTGAGCCACAAAAATTCCTGTACCTCGCTCCGTGCCTACAGAAGCAGGCCCTAAAACAATTCCATCACTACCAAATACAATCATCCTATCACTTTCCAAATTATTGAAATCAGTAATTACTGCATAATCACTACTACCAGCCCCACTGTAAAAAGGAACATTGCTGTTACCCAAAACAAAGGTATCAGTTCCCTCCCCACCAGTCAAAAAATCAATCTCATTTTCTCCAGACTCACGACCTGCACCAATAATAAAATCGTTACCCAACTGCCCGATAATAGTATCATCGTTCAAGTCTCCATTGAGAGTATCATTCCCCCCGCCACCATCAAGAAAATCATCATCCTTGCCACCAAATATTAAATCCTCACCCTCTCCTCCACTCAACTCATCATTACCCAATTCTCCAAAGATAAAATCAGAATCAAAACCGCCATCAACTATATCCTCACCTTTTCCTCCGTGAATAGTATCATTACCCGAGTTACCCTCCAGACGGTCATTATCTCTGTTCCCAAAGATATTATCATTTCCTTCATTGCCAAAAACACTGTCATTAGCCTGATTACCAAAAATACTGTCATTCCCTATCCCACCTTCTAGGCGATCGCTATCTTCATTACCAAAAATACTGTCATTACCAACATTACCAAAAATACTATCACTACCCACATTACCATAGAGACTATCATCACCATCCCCCCCATCTATTTCATCACTACCTGTATTACCCTGAATAGTATCATTACCTTCACCACCACCCAGAATATCATTATCCTCATTCCCTAAAATACTATCATTACCACCTTGCCCATCAATAGTATCTATTCCGGCATTGCCAAAAATAATGTCATCATCCATCCCCCCAACAATACTATCACTCCCCAAATTACCAAACAGACTATCATTAGCGGCTTGACCATCAATAGTATCATTGCCACCAGAGCCAAAAATGGTATCACTGTTAAAAGTGCCTTGAATAAATTGAGGAGTATTATTACCAATAATTGAACCTGGCGGAAATTCACCATCGGGAATCAAAAAAAATTGAGTCGGAATACTGACACCATCTACAATCTTAGAACTATTAACATCGATTCTACCATTTTCTAAGGTAACAGAACCAGAAATTGTAAGAGGTTGATTTGGCTGTAAACCTAATGCTATAGCATTAAAATCATCTAATAAATTAACAAAGTATATTTGACCATTAGAATTGAGAATAAATTGACTATCATTAACCAAAAAACCAACAGTTCCTGAAATAGTTTGTTGACCAACAATTGGTGGTGGTGGTCTTGTACCATCCTGATTAATTAGAATTGTATTAATTAGATTAAGTCGGTTATCTTCTATGTTGACAAAACCTGTTAATCTAACTGACTGACCAACCCGTAAACTCAAGATTGAAGTATTTAGTTCATCTATGAGGTCAACAAAGAAATTTTGACCATTATCTGCTGTCAGAATAAAAGTATCGTTACCAGTAATAGAAAATATTGTTCCTGCTATTTCTGTTAATGTTAATTCTAACTGGGAAATAGTTATAATGCTTGTCATTTCAGTTATCAGTTATCAGTTATCAGTTATCAGTAACTCAGATGGAATTGGAAGTAATAAAATCATAAATTTTCTTAATTTCCTTTTTTATTCTCCCGAAAACAGAGGCTATTGCCCCTATTTTATTGATCATGATTTATTATTTTAGTTCACCTTATTCTGAAACTTTATGTATGGAATTCCTCTATAAAACCTACCTACTACTTCTACTTTTATTAGGATATATCCTGTTAGACGTCAAACTAGAATCAAATGTTGCATCAACTATAAAATTACACTCATCTTAAAAATGCTACTCATCATTATTGTAGGGTGCATACTTACGGCTAAAATTTAACTGCTGAAAGGTATTTGGTAATCCGTCGTAACCCAGGATACTATCTTATATAAAATATGCTAATGCTAGCTACAAAAGATTAATAGGGAGACGGACATATCTGGAAATTCGGATATTAAAACAGTTTTTTGTTCATATTATTTGTGTTAGTCTACCACTATTTTTATCAAAATAATTAGGTATCAAATCCCACTTTTAAGGCGAAATGTCTTTACAGGATTGCTCAAAATACTCATTATAAAAACAACTACTCTTCTACTTCTAATTCAAAAGACTCGGGAAAAGCATCAGGTCTAACCAAAATTTTAGCAATCTTTCGATTACGCATTACCTCCACTGCTAAATTTTTCCCTACTAAACTTTTTTCTACTTCTTGTTGAACTTCTGTTGGACTTTTAACTACAACTCCCCCTACTTTTTGAATAACATCTCCTTGACGCAAACCAGCTTTTTCTGCTGGAGAATCTTGAATAACTCGCGTAATTACTACACCTTGATTATTCTTAATTTTCGTATCCAGTTTTCTATTAATTTGATCCTTAACTTCCGGAGTTAAATCAACCATTGAAATACCCAAAAATGGATGTTCTACTTTCCCATAGAGAAATAATTCATCAGCAATTCTTTTTGCAGTTTCTATCGGAATAGCAAACCCCAATCCCTGAGCATCCGCTCTAATAGCTGTATTAATACCAATTACTTCACCTTGGTCATTCAAAAGTGGCCCACCGGAATTCCCAGGATTAATTGCAGCATCTGTCTGAATAAAGCGAACTCGTTTATCTGGAATACCTACTTGAGAACTAGTACGACCAATAGCACTAATAATTCCCACTGTTACAGTATTGTCCAAACCTAGAGGATTACCAATAGCGATCGCCCATTGTCCAGGAATTAATTGTTCTGATTTACCCATAGATACCTCTGGTAAGTCCGTGGCCTCAATTTTAATTATTGCTATATCAGTCAGTGAGTCCACTCCTTTAACAACACCCTCAAATACCCGGCCATCTTTCAATGTCACCTTAACGGTATCTACTCCTTTAACTACATGAGCATTTGTAATTAAGCGACCATCAGCACTAATAATTACCCCAGACCCAGTACCACGCTTAATTCGTTCTTCTGGAACTGGCAAATTTTCCCCAAAGAAACGTTTGAATAGAGGATTCCTTAAAGCTTCTGGAGCTTGAGATGTTAACTTTTGAGCTGCATCAATACGGACTACTGATGGACCCACTTTTTCTACTGCTTCAGCAATAAAATTATGCTTAGAGAAGGAAACTAAGCTATTTCCAGAAGTTGAAGTAGATACTTGTGCTAGTTCCTTGACTTCTATAACCGATTTTTTAGCTTCAACATAATGATGACCCAGCCATCCTGTGGTACTACCAATGGACAATAGAGAAAAATATAGAGTTAATTGTTTAAAAGATAAAGTCATTTGTTTTTCCTGCTAGATAATCCTTTTTTTAAATACTGGGATAGGAGAGAAGGGCGGAGGATTTGATCACATTCCCGTGAACAAAAAAAATTTACTTAAAAAAATTTAGTTTCGGACTAACAATCAAAAAATACTTGCCTTGTCCTATTTGAATTAGAATTTAAATTTAAAGATAGTTGACCTCAACTGCCATTATCGAGATTGCCTGTAACTTCCCAGAGGTTTTCACACTAGTATTATTATACTTCTACATCATCAGGCATATACTTTCTGGCAAAAATCAATAATATTTAGTATCTTACTTACAAAAATAATTATATAAATCTTTATTTCAGATCTAAAGTTACTATGATTCATCAGTCACTTACCTCTAAGTCTGCTCTCCCAAAAATTAAGATTTTTTAATATTCATTAATTATCCACCAAAAAAGGTAAATCTATTTTGATTTTTTACTAAAGATTACTGATCAAACCACCAGGGTATAGAAAATCATAAAATATAGTCATTTTTATTTAGATTGAGACAAGTATTTCTTGCTATAACTCGCGTTTGGTGCAGAAAAAGTTTTCCATCTCTTTTTGAAATGACTATATCTCTAATAATATTGTGTCAGGATAATTAGTAATCAAAAAAAATTATATTTTCTCCTTTTTTGTACTTTCTCTTTCCTCTCTCCCTTTCCCCTATCACGATTTATTTATAACAATTTCAATTTAATCGGATACCATATCATAGATTATCTAGTGTTATTAGATTAGTTATAGGTTTTATGAAGTTACTGAGGTACAGTTGTTTTTATTCTTTTCTATTCCTCAAACACCAAAATTAATACTCTTTATCTCATGGAGGTTATCTGCAAATCTCTATCTAACTCCTGTGGCACCAACTAATTTTCTATTTTAAAAGTATGGCAATTACTATCTATTAAATAGAATAACTATAATTAATTCCTAGATTATGCCGAATGCTATTACAAAAAATCAGAAACAACAATTAACACAAATCAAATCACAACATCCCAGCCTAAATCAGCTATTTTATTTCTGATATAATTGCTACCCTTATCTTAGGGATTATTGTATTACTCACATGGGAAATTTCGGTACGGGTGATGAATATTCCTCCCTATTGATTACCTAGATCTATTTCAGTACTCAAGACCATGATTCAGAAAAAGTGTGGTAATTACTATCTATAGCAATCCGCCCATAGGTTACGGCAAATCAAAAAGTACATAAAAAAGTTGAAACTCTTACCTGTTAACTGTTGCCTGTTGCTTGTTTCCTAAAAAGCAGTAAGATTTTTGCCACAAATAAAATAAAATTGCTATATTAAATAGAATAACTATAATTAAGCTTTAGATTATACCGAGCACTATTACAAAAAATTAGAAATAACAATTAACACAAATCAAATCAAAAAAATCCATCCTAAATCAGCTATTTTCTCCTGATATAATTGCTCCCCTTATCTTAGCTGGAAAATTTCGGTACGGGTGATGAATATTCTTCCCAATTTACTACCTACAGGACTTACGCAAATCAACCTTTAAAACGCCATATGTAGGGGGAAATGGCATTCGCCCTCACTAGATATAGTACCTGTGAGTAAGTCCTGACCTAAATCTATTTTAGTACTCAATAGCGTGATTCAGGAAAAGTGTGGAAATTACTATCTATTAAATAGAATAACTATAATTAAGCCTTAGATTATGCCTAGCACTATTACAAAAAATCAGAAACAACAATTAACACAAATCCAATCAAAAAAATCCATCCTAAATCAGCTATTTTCTCCTGATATAATTGCTCCCCTTATCTTAGGGATTATTGTATTACTCACATGGGAAATTTCGGTACGGGTGATGAATATTCCTCCCTATTTATTACCTGGACCTATCTTAGTACTGAAGACCATGATTCAGGAATGGAATGAATTATTGACCTCTTTGGTAATTACCATCAAAATTACAGTTGTTGCTTTGGCAGTAGCCGTCGTTTCTGGTATCTTGATTTCCATGTTATTTGCTCAGAATAAATTGATTGAAAGAAGTTTATTCCCATACGCAGTAATTTTGCAAACTACTCCTATTGTAGCCATCTCTCCTTTGATTATTATATGGCTCAGAGATAATACTTTTGCAGCATTAATTCTTTGTGCTTGGATTGTAGCATTTTTTCCAATTATTTCCAATACAACTTTAGGATTAAATAGCGTTGATAAAAATTTGAGCGATATGTTTAAATTATATGGAGCTTCTCCTTGGCAAACTCTAATTTATTTGAGATTTCCTAGTGCTTTACCTTATTTTTTAGGAGGGTTAAGAATTAGTGGTGGTTTAGCATTAATTGGGGCAGTAGTAGCTGAGTTTGTTGCAGGTACTGGAGGCTCTCGCTCTGGTATTGCTTATCAGATTTTAATGTCTAGTTATAATTTACAAATTCCGAGAATGTTCGCTGCTTTATTCTTGACAACAGGTTTAGGAATAGCTATTTTTTTATTGTTCACAGTTTTGTCAGATTCTTTGTTAAAAGATTGGCATGAAAGTGTTACGAATAAAGATGTTTAAGACTAGATCTAGTTTGTTTATTTTAGCAATTAGTAGGTTGGGTCTGGCGACCGTGGCAATATCCCATCAGGTTAACCCAACAAATAAACACAATAACTGATTATCGATCAGATATAGTTATTTTAAATAAGAATGATACAGTACCTGGCACAATAATTACGAATAATTTCATCAAGATATGTATTGATAGGTGAATACATTCTAGCTCTTTTTAATGAACTAAAATCATGTTCTATGTCATTTAAATCAGGAGAGCATTGTGGCAAAAATAGTAATTGATGACCCCCTGTTTATACTAACTCTCTAATAACGTTTTTTATATGAATTTGTGAATTATCCGTGCAGCAGTACACTGGGAATTTTTAATGATGGTAATAAATTTCGATATAACCATTGTTCAAATTCCACGGCATTTAGGGTTCCTTTAAATATAATTGGTGCTATTAAATCTTTTTCCTTTTTTCTTCTCCCGGCTACTAAATTTTCTCTTTTACCTCGTTTTCCCTCTTGCTCACCATAAACTTTTTTCCCTTTTTTTGACCAGGCATAAATACAGTCTTGATTATCTTCAAATCCTGATTAATCTATAAATACAAGGCTTTTACTTCCAATTTTTTTGATAAAATTTTGTAGTTTATGATGATATTTTATCCTTTCTTCTCTATTTCTTTCTCTATAACGAAGTTGTTTTTTTTCTAGTAGTTTTCATTCTTTTTAAAGCATAAAATATAGCTGGTTGATTAACTCCAATTTTTTTAGCTCTGTCTGACAATGATCGACTCTGGATTTTGTTTTACATCTTTTTCCGATTCTTTCCAATCTAATTTTCTTCGACGACTTTTCACCTTACTTGCTGACAACTTTGGGCGAGATAACCATCTATATATCGAAGCTCTTTCTATCCAAAATGTATGAGCTCCTCCGGTAATCGTACCGCCATTTTCTACAAAATTTCTTACTTTTTGTATTAAGTCTAAACTGTAAGGCATAGTTCAGAATAGTTTCTAGTTTACTTAATTTTATTATACTCAATTTTTGTTTCAATCTTAATTAAAACAACTATATGTTTGCCCTGGCTAAAAAATAAGAATAACTAACATTAACTTGCTTGGCTCTGATAACAATTGACATTATTCCCGTTGTGTGAATTACTTAATAATTTAAGTCTTGCCTTGAATCTAGCAATAATGTATGAATATGGGTATTAGACTAAGGATACATACTGAAATTAGAAAATTCTCAGTTCCTTCCTTTATGGAAAGCGATCGCCTAATGACAACTCCCAGAGGATAACGGACAAAAGAATATGCTGAATGGAAGTGGACACAAGCAATCTCAAACCTAAAGATTTCTTCATTACAGTGATACTTCATTCCCAATGACAATTCCCACATCATGGTGGGCCACAAAATATTGAGAGGAATATTGATTGACATCCTCCCCGGCCTAAAAGCACTGGGTTTACTACCGAGCCGTAGCTCTGATGGGGGTATACGTCCCAGAGGCTGCTGCACTTAACCCTCTTGGGGGTAGGTGAGACTGGCCGACCCGTCCGTTTAGTGTCCCGGAATGCTCTACCGCGACTTACAAAAAATTTGGTGGGTCTTTATTTGTGCTTTCAGAAAAGAAGCTGTTCATTGACCATGGACTTCCCAGGTTCAACTCTTAATGGGCGGAGTTTCAACACACCTCTTCTGTTCTACAGTATTTATAAGACTTGGCGGGTATTCAAACCTCTTCTTTTCTAGCATAGAAAGCCACTCGCTTGTGGGCGAAGCTTTAAACCCAATTTTTAAGTAAAATAGGGGCAAATGGCCATAAATGCTAATCAAAATGCTTGTGTAGCATTCCTAAAGAAAATGCCCCTACCAATTTTATGACGATAAAAAGGAGTTATCTTACTCCAAATTCAAGGCATTTGATATGACTTCTTATTATTTAGTTAGCCATAATAAATCTGTTATTCAGTCATTTTTTAGATGACTTCTGCTGTGAGCCTATGAAATTTATTTCTTGGTGGATAACAAAAGCTCACTAAAGATTAAAATCTCTAGGCTTTTAGCTTCAAAAGAATAAAAACTATTACTTCGTAACCTTACAGTAAAAATCGTCAAACTCATTCCTTTGTTTATGAACATTAAACGTAGAGAATTCCTCCTATTTCTTGGAGTAAGTGCTGGAACGATGACTCTGAGTTCTTGTCAAAAAGCATCTTCAACTCTAGTCACTGAAAAAGATCCAATTAGTAGCAGTCCAAGCAACAATATTAACTTCCAACCACCTCAAAGCCCAATGCCTTTAGTGACCAGCAATCAAGAATTCAAAATAGATGATTATACTACATACGAAGTAGTAGATGATTTAGTGATTCCAGAAGGTTTTACCTACGATATTATAGGTTCTTGGGGTGACAAAATAGGGGAGTCCCGTTTTGGCTACAATAATGACTATCTTTCCTATATTGAAACAGGAGAAAACGAAGGATTATTAACAATAAACTTTGAATATATTAGCCCCTTGACTTGGGTAACAAGTTATCAAAAAGTAATTGGTAAATCTTTGCCATTTTTAGAGATAGCATCAGCATTTCAGTCAGCAGCAAAATCCAATATCAACTCTCAAGAGTTACTAAATAAAAGTTCTCTGAAAAAACAAATAACCACAATTGCTAAAGAAGCAATGATAGATATGGGAATAGGCATCATTTCCATTCGTCGTGAACCAGATGGCAAATGGGTAAGAACAAACTCAAAATTTGACCGCCGAATAACAGGTATTTCAGGATTGGAAGACGGGCGTTATTTAAAATCTACTGGGCCAGCAGTAGCAGTATTTAAGAAAAAAGGTAAAGGTTATAACGATAAATTAGGCGATCGAATCATTGGTAGTTTTGCCAACTGTGCAGGTGGTACCACACCTTGGGGAACAGTTTTTAGTGCTGAAGAAAATTTTCAAAAGTATGTAATTGAAGCAGTTTATCCTGATGGTACTTCTGTTGACCCCATCCTGGGAAAATCTCTCTTTATTGGTGAAAAAAAAGTAACTGGTTTGGGAAGTGCCTTTGGTTTAGCTGGTAATAAATATGGTTGGATGATAGAAGTAGACCCAGCTAATCCCGATGATTATGGGACAAAACATACTTGGTTGGGTCGTTATCGTCATGAAGCAGTTGGTATTAGAGCACAAGCAAACCAACCTTTAGCTTTTTATTCAGGATGCGATCGCCGTAGCGGTCATCTCTATAAATTTGTCAGTAAAGATATTGTCAAAGACCCCACAGACAAATCTAACTCTCAACTATTGACAAATGGAATGTTATATGGTGCAAAATTTCATTCTGACGGTACAGGTACTTGGATTCCTTTAAAAGAGGATACCCCCGTTAATCCTGATGTACCAAGTGTCCATGTTAACGGTATGATTAATCTACCCCAAAGACCTGATGGTGGTAGCTTCAAGGCAACAAAAGATAGAGAAATAGAAGCTTTTAAACAAAAATATCAAACTTTGGGGGACTTATACGAAGGAGACCCTGAAGCAAAACAAGGAGCAATTCTGATAGATGCCCATTTAGCAGCTAATGCTGCTGGAGTTACTTGTACGGCCCGTCCCGAAGATACTCAGGTAGCCAAAGATGGCCGTCTATTTATTGCTTTTACTTCTGGATATCCCAGTAGTTCCGATGGTAGTCCAGATCAACGTATATTTAAAGGTCCAGATGGTGAAGCTTATGAATATGGCTGGATTATGGGTTTAGTTGAAGATGGCGATCGCCCAGATGCCATAACATTTCGTTGGCAAATGTTTGCTACAGGAGGAGAACCAACAAATGGTGGACTAGGATTTTCTAATCCTGACAACCTAGAGTTTGATGACAAGGGTAATCTTTGGATAGTGACCGATATTACTACCAATAAGCAGAATAAAACAGTACCTGAGAATCGAATAAGTAAGGATGGCAAACCAATAAACCAGGCGAATCTTTGTGGTTTATTTGGTAACAATTCAATTTGGTATATTCCCACTTCTGGCTCTAATGCTGGTAAAGCATATTTATTTGGTATTGGACCAACAGAAACCGAGACTTGTGGGCCGTTATTTACCAAAGATGGGAAAACTTTATTCCTAGCAATCCAACATCCAGGAGAATATAACGGTATCCGCCAAGATATGGCCTCAGAAATTCGTCAGTTTGCTATGAAAACAATAGATGGTTCAGATTTTATCCAAAATCGTACAGTGCCCATGGGTTCTAACTGGCCTGGTAAACAAATTAACGATCCTCCCAAACCTTCAGTAGTAGCTATTCGCCGCTTAGATTCAACACCAATTACATAAAAAAATTGAGAAACTGAAAAACGATAAATAGTTAAAAGCTGGTAGTTACATGAAGTTATTTTCTAATTTAATAATTTATTTTAATTTCATATTTAACCACCAATTTCTTCTAATATCCTTTCTTATGGTTGTTTTCGGCTTATTTTCAAAAAAATACTCTGAAAATTTAGCTTGCAAATTATCGGATTAGGTGTAGAATTTGCCACATAAAGTTTAACTTTTTCCATTTTCCATTTTCCAGTCAAGCAAAATTTAACTTCTAAGATGATATCGTAAACTCATCATTAGAAAACATAGTATATAGACAAATTAACAAAATTATGATATAGAGAAGGGGATAGTGGTTGAGCTAGTTGTAAGAAAAATCTCGGATTCTACTAAAAAGGTGGAAGTTAAATTACCAAAAATTAGGTTTAAACCCTCGCCCATAAGCGGGGTGTCTTCCATCGTATAACTAAGATTGGTTTAAATGCCCAAACCAGCATTAGAGCTAAGGCTTGGTTGTAGCCCAGTTCATGAAGGCAGGGGAGGATGTCAAAGCAACCCTTAATCACTAAGCCAGTTTCTAAAACTGTTAAACTACTTTGGCAATAGGCCACTTAAAACTAGAAGCCCAAAAACAATATTTAAGGCCTGTCAAAATAAAATATATTTGTGTTTTTTTTAGACCAAAGAAATAAATGTAGTCTTAATTATTCCTCAAAAGTAGACTAATTTAAGTCTAAATTTATTTAGCTAAATGGTCGAGAAACCTCACACCATAATCTTTGATTTGGCCTGAGATGGATCGACTGTCTATCAATGGGACTCAGTGTCCCATTAATGGAAAATGTTATTCTGGTTTTTTTTTGATTCTCAATGTATTTTTTCAAAAAAGAACTCCCAAATTGTGAGCACTGCGGTACAGTAGTAGACCGTGATGTAAACGTAGCGATAAATATAGAAACAGGGCGGTGGGGCATTCCGTCCTTAAGCCTCGTGGAGTCCGACGGAGTACCGGGACTGTTAAGGGAGAAGCCCACACCATAGCATCAGCTTAGTGCGGGAGTATGTCGCTAACCTATATCCGTAAATATGGTTAAACGATAAATCTCAAGTCCCAGGTAAAATTTAGAAGAGTCCCAGGTAAAATTTAGAAGATGGTGACGATTGAAAAAGTGTTACTCAGGTTATGTATACCAAAATTAAGTTAGGTGTTACCTAGCTGATTCTAAATTGGTGTGAGGATTGGTAAAAATATGACAAAACTTATCTGGAATACTTTTAAGCACAGTCCTAGTGTTTTAAGTGCGCTATTATTGATGGCAGGCTCGGCGATATCTGCTGAGGCTCCTTTACGAAATTTAGGAAGTGATGAAGGTTCACTAAATCAAAACCTAACTGAAGGTACTATTGAGATTGCTCAGGCTTTTGATAGTCGGCCAATGCCAATGGATGATCCTTCACTGACGCCGGTAGGGGTTTCAGATTTAGAAGATGGAGAGTACATGGATCAAGTAACATCCGTGACTCAGTTATCTGATGTACAACCTACAGACTGGGCTTTCCAAGCTCTACAATCCTTAGTAGAGCGTTATGGTTGTATAGCAGGCTATCCTGACGGTACTTATAAGGGAAACCGAGCAATGACTCGTTTTGAGTTTGCCGCAGGTTTAAATGCTTGTTTGGACCGAATCACAGAATTAATTGCTGCTGCAACTTCAAACTTAGTAACTAGGGAAGACTTGGCAGTTTTACAAAGACTACAAGAGGAGTTTTCCGCAGAATTAGCTGCTTTGCGGGGACGAGTTGATTCTCTGGAGGCCAGAACATCAGAATTAGAGGCCAATCAGTTCTCTACTACAACAAAACTAAATGGTGAGGTATTGTTCTGGTTAAGTGATACCTGGGGAGAAAGAGCTGCAGGTCGTGGGACAAAAAAGAGTGAAGAAGACAAAACTGAAACAAGCTTTGCTTATCGAGTTCGTTTAAACTTCGATACCAGTTTTACTGGTAAAGACCGTTTAAGAACTCGTTTACAAGCTCGTAACGTTCCCAAATACGACAGTAAAGATTTGACGAACACTATGATGACTCGTCTAGCTACTGACGATGATCTTGATGACGATTTTGTGATAAATAAGTTAGCCTATCGTTTTCCTTTGCTAAATGGTAGAGGTCAAGTAGAATTAGCGGCTAATGGTTATGGTCTGGACGACTTCATGGGACCTCTTACACCTTTGGAAAGTAGTGGTGCTGGTTCTACTTCAAGATTTGGGCGATTTAACCCGACTTTCTATCGTGCACCTTCAGATGCGGGTGTTAAATTTGCCTATGTCTTCAATGACGCAATTAAGTTGACAGTTGGTTATGCTGCACCAGATCCCGAAGATCCTCAAGAAGGTAAAGGTATTTTTAATGGCGCTTTCAGCGGATTTGGTCAGGTTAGGGTTGAGCCAAATGATAGGCTAGCTTTTCAGGCAGGTTATGTGCGTGGCTTCCATCCCAAAGGAGATGTGAACCTAACTGGAAGTACAGGTAGCTATAAAGCTAAAGACCCTTTTAATGGTATACGAACTAGCTCAGATAATATAAACTTTGAAGCCCAATGGCTAATTACTGATGGCTTTCAATTAGGTGGTTGGTTTGGTGCCTCCTTTGCTCGTCCTGAAGATGGCAATGATATAGATGATATTACTGTTGTTAATGGTGCTTTGACCTTAGCTTTCCCAGACTTACTCAAAGAAGGTAGCTTGGGAGGTATTATCGTTGGTGTACCACCAATTATTACTGATGGTGGTGATGATGATTCTCTAAAAGACGATGATACTTCTATTCATGTTGAGGTACTTTATCGCTTCCAAATGAATGACAATATTGCCATTACTCCTGGTGTATTTGTGATTACTAATCCTAATCACATTGAGGATAATGAGACTCTCTGGGTTGGTACAATAAGAACTCAATTCAAATTCTAGATTTTTGGCTTGAGGGTAGAAAGTTAAATAGCAGTCAGCCATCAATAATTCGTTGACTATCAAAACCTTGGTATTTATACCTCCACTCTCCTGAAAAGGAGTATTGGTATAAATGCCAATAATAATTACCTTGAGTAGGAAAGAGGATTTGACGGTTGATGGTTTGCGCTTCCATTGCTACTAATCATGCTAAAATTCAACAGATAGAGTAGTTAGGGGACTTGAAAGTCAAATAAAATTAACTATATCTATTTAAACTTACACATACATAGCAACATTGTAGCAGTATAAGTAATGAAGAAAAACTATTTGAATAAGTAGTTTGAGCTTCTAAGGATTCTGTTGCCTGGGTCATAGATAAGTTACAGACTGCGGTCGGTAGTCTTATGTGAAATAGGAAGCTAGCTCCAAAACTTATATAATTGCCCCGTAGGTAAGTCTGGGTAAGTTTAGTAGAGAGGATACTTGTACTAGAACACTTTGAGTGACTGAATTCCTGATAAGTCAATAGTTCCTAGAGGTCTGGCCAATTAAGAGCTTTTGTGAACGCTGATAACTAAGGAGGCATTAAATTGCAGTCAGTGGTAATATGCGTGAACCAGGAAGCTAGCTCCAAAGCTTAAAACGTGCTTTGGATGGTTTTGGGTAAGTTTAGTAGAACAGATAGTTGCACTATTACTCAATTGCTGTAACTGTGGTTTGAGTTTAAATGCATTCTTGAATCTAGTCATAGTTTTTGGTTCATTGGTTCAACCGCTACAGCTTCTGGAAGTCCTGCTGCCGATAATTCTGGTTTAAGCAAAGACAATCAACTCAGATGATCATAGACTTTATTGATTTTTGTAGATTTCTGGGAACTTCACAATAGTTTCCTAGTTTAATTAAAAGGTGTGAGGAGAGATCAATATGACCAAAATAATCCTGAACGTTCTTAAGAAAACTCCCAGTGCGTTCAGTGTAGCTGCCTTATTAATAGCTAATTCTGCTCTAGCTAACCAGGTTTCTGTAGAACAACTGGCTAATGCTCAAAATGTCAATAATAATACAACTACTCAGTTACCTGTAGAGCCAGAAAATAATATTGCTTCAGAAGAGGTAGTATCAGAAGATAGTCGGTTGCAAAAACTGAAAGACCCCTCCCTATCAGTTCCAGGAGCTAATTTAGAAAAACCGGACCCCATGGGACAGGTAACATCTGTATCTCAGTTGTCAGATGTACAACCTACTGATTGGGCTTTCCAAGCTCTACAATCTCTGGTAGAACGTTACGGTTGTATTGTTGGTTATCCAGACGGTACTTACAAAGGTAATCGGGCCATGACCCGTTACGAGTTTGCAGCCGGTTTAAATGCTTGTTTAGAAAGAATTACAGAGCTAATTGCTGCTGCAACTGCAGATTTAGTAACTCGTGATGATTTGGCTGTCTTACAACGACTTCAAGAAGAGTTTGCTGTAGAACTAGCAGAGTTAGGTGGTCGTGTCGATGCCCTTGAAGCTAGAACAGCAGAACTTGAAGCGAATCAATTCTCTACAACTACTAAGCTTAATGGTGAAATTCTATTCTGGCTGACGGATACTTGGGGAGAACGAGCAGGAGCCCGTGGCGAACCACGAAGTGAAAATGATAGAACCGAAGTGGCATTGGGTTATCGGGTTCGCTTGAACTTTGATACTAGCTTTACGGGTAAGGACCGCCTTAGAGCTCGTTTACAAGCAAGAGATATTCCTAACTGGAGTGGCCGGGATTTAACTAATACTCTAATGACCAGATTAGGTACAGATGAAAGTAACCCTGACGATACAGTAACTCTTAATAAGTTGTTTTACGAGTTTCCTGTTGGTGATCAATTAAAGGTAATTGTTGGCCCTCAAGGGATTGAAGTTGACGACTTTCAGACTGTCTTATCTCCCTTTGACAGTAGTGGTTCTGGTGCCACTTCAAGATTTGGACGAAAAAATCCTGCCGTCTATCGTGGACCTGAAGATGGAGGGTTAATTGTTCAATACAGACCTGCTCAACAATGGCAAGTTAATGCTGGTTATTTGGCAGGAGAACCAGAAAATCCTAGAGAAGGAACTGGTCTATTTAATGGTGAACATAGTGCCTTTGGTCAAGTTTTGTTTGAACCTAATTCAAAGCTGGCTTTTACAGTCAACTATGTTCGTAAGTATTTTATTAAGGATGAAGTTAATATTACTGCGAGTACAGGAAGTTTCCGAGCACGGGATCCTTTTAATGGCAGGCGAACTACGGCTGATAATATTGGACTTGAAGCTCAGTGGAGACTCAACGATCGTATCCAAATTGGGGGTTGGTTTGGTACTACTTGGGCGCGTCCTGAAGATGATCAGGATAATGATGATGACATCACTATTGTTAATGGTGCACTGACAATTGCATTTCCTGACTTATTTAAAGATGGTAGCTTAGGAGGAATTGTTGTTGGTGTACCACCCATTATCACAGATGGTGGTAGTGATGATCGTTTGAAAGACCCTGATACTTCTGTTCATGTTGAGATTTTCTACCGTTATGCGATTAATGACTTTATAGCAATTACACCTGGTTTGTTTGTGATTACTAATCCAAATCACGATGAGGATAATGAGACTCTCTGGGTAGGTAGTTTGAGAACTCAATTCAGATTCTAGAAAGGTAGTTTAATTTATTGCAAATAAAAGTAGGGTAAAGAGATATTCCCTGCTTTTGTCTTATTTAGGGCTTGCTGAATAAATATGGAATTCTGATTTATCATCAGTTTAAGTGGTGCAAGACCTGAGAAAAAGTTTCATATACCTGAACTTTCTATTTATTTTTTGTCATAAAATACTCAAAGTCACTAGGGATAGGAATTAGGGCTAGATTTGAGAGGTAAGTTTGTACTCATGTAAGTCCAAGGCATAGATTTAGCTATTGCTGTATCCTAAACAGGACTTATGTAGTACCGCTATATATGGTGCAAAAATTATTATTTTCAAGATATTGCCACTATACATAGTGCCGTTGCGTAAGTCCTAAAAATAAATAGAGGCAAGTTAGGTTAAATTACTCTCCACTTAAGGCTTAGGTAATTTGTACCTATTTAAAGTTTCTTCTGGTAAGACTTTTGTTATTTTTCTAGGGGGAAGTTCAGGTATATATACTTCAACTAGGTTTGCTCTATCCCTATTCTGGTATTGAGTCATACCAAATCAATAAATAGTGGCTACAAATGAATCGGAGATTTGTCAGAAGTCAGGATTTAGGAGTCAAGAGTTAGAATGAATTACTTCGATACCATTTTTTAGGTCGGAAATTATCTTTTTTGTCAAAAGGAAATCTCCTGTGAAATATTTTTATTGTCCTTACTATTCGTAACATTCTTTTTTTAAATTGGTATAACTCCAGCTATAGTCGTTTCACAATAGAATTGAGACAAGTGTTTCTTGCTATGAAAGTATTTCAGGGGAGAGATATCTCATTCTTATTTAAAATAACTATAACTCCAAAAGTTTCTCAGTGCGATCGCGCGATTGGCATCCGGCATCGCCAAATGAGGTTTAATGTTTATAAAGCATATAAGTATTTTTAGCCAAATGCTGGGGGGTGTCAGTACTCAAAACCGAAATTATACTTATGGCATTCGCCAAACTTTGATAGTTTTATCTAGACTCCCGGTCACTAAAGTTTTGCCATCGGGAGTAATAGCAAGAGAACTTATTTGTCCTGAATGACAAAAAAATGTCTTTAATTTTTCTTTGGTACTTACATCCAAAATAGTAATCTTGTCGCCACCAATAACTATTGTTCTATCAGCACTGAAAACTATATCTTTAACTGCATCTGTACTTAGTTTAATTACAGTTTCCTCTTTTGTTTCATTCAAATCCCATATTTTAACGGTACCATCATTACTCCCGCGAGCTAAGATTTGATTATCTGGACTAATAGCAATCGCATTAACTGCCTTAGTATGTCCTTGTAAAGTTTGCTTACGAATAAGCGTACTTCGATTCCACAATCTAATGGTACCGTTATTACTGCCAGTGACTAAAATTTGGCCATCTCGGCTAAAAGCTAGAACATTTACTTCAGATTCCTTATCTGGTATGCGAGTAAGTATTCGACTACCTGTTTGGATGTTCCACAACTCCATTAATTTATCGCTGCCAACACTTACTAATGTCTGTCCATCCGGGGTAATGGCAAGTGCATTTACTTGACTATTTTGACCAGCAATAGATCTTAATAGTTTGCCAGTTTTAATATCCCATATTTTGATAGTTTTTTCTGTACTGCCACTCACCAACATTTTACCATTAGGAGTTACTACCAGAGTAGTTATTTTATTTTTATGAGCATCTCCAATATTGTTTTTGACTTCTCCAGTCTCGAGGTTCCAAATTTTGATTGTCTTTAAGCCACCACTCACTAAAGTTTTACCATCTGGTGTTAGGGCGATCGCATTTACTTCTCCAAAATGACTATTCAAGGTTTTTTCTAAAAATGGACTACTTATCAAACATTGGAATACAAAAACCGGATTAGTAGAAAATTTTTCTAAACGCCAAACGACATATAAATAAGAAGTTGCTCCTGCTAATAGCAACATTGTCAATCCTACTATTAAGTTATTTATCAACTTAATCCTTGACTTATTACTAGATATTTTTGCTTTTACTTTTCTGTTTACTATTGTCTTAGGTTTAATTTTTCCTGGTAGTCCTTTTGAATTTTTCCTAAATAGAGAACTTGATTGAGAAACTGTTATTTCAGAATTATAAATTCCACTATTTTCTTTTTCTATCTCTATATCTGCTAAACACTGCAAAATCGTCTTTGTATCTTGAGGTCTTAATCCATGCATTGGTGCCATTAAATAATCTATGACGTCTTTAAATTCTGTTGATACTTGAGGGGCGTGTTTATGCCATTGCAGCTTTCCAGAGCGTGGATGTTCTGGAAAACCTGTTGGAGATTTACCTGTTAATAAATAAACAAAAGTACGTCCTAAAGCAAAAAAATCTGATTGAGGTACCGCTTTGCCATTCGTTTGCTCTGGAGCTGTATACCCTGGAGAAACAATTCCTGTAACATTTTCCCCATCTTTTATTTTTTCAATATAGGTATTAGATACCTCTCTCACTGTCCCAAAATCGATCAATACCAATTGGCCATTTGGCTTACGCATGATATTGTGGGGCTTAATATCTCGATGGAAATAATGTTGCTGATGAACTTTCTCCAATATTTCCGATAATTGTATTAGCCAATTAATTGCTTGAGTTTGATTTATTGGCCTATTGCCACGACTCTTCATCCAATCCATCAAATTCGAGCCGTTGATAAATTCCATTACCAGACAGTGTAAAGGCTCTTCACTATCTGCTGGTAAGAATGTAAAATAACCATCTTCCTCTATCTTAGGAATCCCAGGATTTCTTAAACTGATAAGTACTTGGGCTTCCTGTTGAAACAGAGATATAGCTTTCGGATGACTTTTCAGTAATACTTTGAGAACTTTTTGTATCCCTTGATCTTCAACAAGATAAGTTTTACCAAAACCTCCACTCCCAAGAGGCTTAACAATGCGATACCGATTTTGCAGCACCAGTTCTGAGCCACATTGGCAACAGGTACGTCTACCACCATTCAGTGGATCACGGGGATCGGGACAATTGGGATTCAGGCAATAACTCACAGAAGCCTTGTATAGCTTTGCTTTATTACAATATAGCTTGAATGTAGTCTAATTTCAAACTTTTGGGAAAAAATTATTCGTTTTTGCTAATTTTTTGACATAAATCTACATATTTTTTAGAAGTAGTTAAAATTATCAATTTTTTATAATTTTAAGTTCCAACCAGCGATCGCCATACAACTCCATCCCACAATCAATACTACCCCACCTATAGGTGTAATGGCTCCTAACCATTTGATTCCAGTCATACTCAAAGCATATAAACTACCAGAAAAAATTACTATTCCAGTAATAAAGGCATATCCAGCAACAACCATTAAAGATTGGGGTAGCTCTTCTATTATTAATAAAAAAGCTACCATTAATAATGCTAAAGAATGATATATTTGTAGACGGGCGCCTGTCTGAAAAATATCGAGAGAGTATTGACTCAACTTTTCTTTCAAAGCATGAGAAGCGAAAGAACCAGCTACTACAGATAAACCTCCCAGGATAGATGCTATTACTCAAAAAATCTTAGTCATTAATTTTGTGCTCCTTAATATAGAAAATAGTTAAGAATTCAGCCCTCAGTTATCAGCTTCCAGTTTTCGATAAAAGCAAAGTTAAATATTATTAGAAAACCAGGCTCCTACTGCTGAGAGCTAAATGCTTACCCAATTAACTCCTCAGCTATTATCAAGTTTTTAAGTTCTTTCTTAGTGTCTGGGTT
>JAKQYE010000114.1 GCA_023356605.1 Trichodesmium sp. MAG_R02
CACTTTGCAAACTTATTTTTATAGATATTACTTTTAATATCTATCCGAAAATAACTAATTATAGTATTGACAATTTCATTTTGACAGTACGCTATATATAGCGTACCTGCGTAAGTCCTGTTGATAATATTTGCTCTGTTTGTAAATTCTGTCTAACATTAGAAACGTTTCTCTTGTTAACCCCTTAATATGTCTCATTCTCATCTGTTTCCTGATTGTTTTCCAGGGAGATTAGCAAACTGGCTGCCACTTCGCCCTCTGGCTGGGGGGGCTGTGCCCGAGGCTGAAAGCCAAGTACGAAGATAATGGCACTTGTGCGATCGCTAACTTTTTCCCTCTGGAAATTATTATCTAATACTTTTGTTAAAAACAGGACTTACGCAGTGCCACTATATATAGTGCATTTTTGATAATAAATTCAGATATTTATACTACAAGTAGTGTCTTTACGTAAGTCTTGATAAAGTTTACGTAAGCTAAAATAGGAAAGCTGAAAATTGTGTAGTCAAGGGAACTACCCGCTATTCCATCATCAGTAACACCTAATCAAAGATTCCGCTAATCGATATTTTCTAAGTTTTGTAGTAGAAGTTTTGGCTGAAGTATTGCCTAAAACTGATAATTCAGTAGGTAATTATTTAGGAATTAAAACTAAAGCGAGCTGTAGGGACGCCCTTATGCAACGTCCCTACGCGGTAAAAAGATTGATGCACCAAAACCACTAAGGAAACGAATGCTCGAAGTACCGAAAACTAACTAAGTCATTATCAGGACTTACGTATTGCTTCTATATGTGGTGTATTTTTGATAATCATTTCTGATATTTACACTGCAATTAGTGTCTTTGCGTAAATCCTGATTATCTAAAAAAACTAAGGGTTCTAAAGGATATGAAAAAGCTAGACTGAAAATAGCTAAATTTCATGCCAAACTGAAAGATACAAGGAATTATTTTCTACACAAATTATCTACTGAAATGTCTGTGAAAACTAAACAATTGTTTTAGAGGTATGAGAAGTTTCTGGGATGGTTAAGAATCGGAAATTATCAAGAGCCATTTCGGAAACACGGCTGGAGAACATTCAGAACGTTGCTAGAACGGATTTGCGGAAAAATATGGTCGTGATTTAAGAGTGATAAGCCGTTGGGAACCCACATCTAAAATTTGCTCTTGTTGTGGATTTAAAGGTGGAAAATTTAGATTTATCAATATCCTGAAGTGGGAATGTTTTAATTGTGGTGCTAAGCATGATAGAGACGAAAATGCAGCAAGAAATATATTAGTCGCGGGTGGGCATACTGAGACTTTAAACGGACAGGTCGATAAGCAGCCAGACTAGTGCCAAAGTAGCAGCAGCCTGTGAGATGTCAACCTGCCGAGGGGCTAAGGCTCGGTAAAAAACCCGGTGCCTTTAGGCCGGGGAGGATGTCAAAGGAGATAACCCTTTGACAAAAAAGATGATTTATGAACTCAAAAATGTTATTGAAGCCATTCATTCTGACTCCTATACGTCGCCAGCAAACCCGACGGCCAACCTACCTGAGTCCTAGAAATTCCCCAAGCTCTTTGTAGCAAACATTTATAAAATTGGTATTAATCATCTATTAAAACTCAAGAATAAATTTAGTAATTAATATGGCAAAAGTTAGTGTTTGCATCCCCACCTATAACCGAGCAAATTTGCTGCATTAGGCAGTAAATAGTGTTTTAAATCAGACTTACAATGACTTTGAGTTAATTATAACTGATGATGGTTCAAAAGATAATACTTCTGAAGTGGTCAGTCAGTGGAATGATTCTAGAATTCGTTATATTAGGCATCCACAAAATATTGGTAAAAGCAATAATATGCGCTCTGGTTTTGATGCTGCCACTGGTGAATACTTTATCAAATTTGATGATGATGATGGTCTAACCTCAGATTTTTTGGAAAAAAGCATTTTCATTCTAGATCGAAATCCAAGTATTGATTTTGTAGGAACTGACCATTGGGTTATTGATATTAATAATCAACGAGATCAAAAAGTCAGCAAATTAAATTCTCAAAAATGGGGTAGAACTCAACTTTCAGAAGGAATAGTAAACAATTTACTAGAAATAGTATTTATTAATCAAAGCTTTCAAATTGGCGCAACATTATTCCGTAATCGGACTCTAAAAGAAGTAGGATTTATGCGACCTAATATGCAAAGTTGTGAAGATAACGATCTATTTGTCCGTTTAGCTCTAGCAGGAAAAACAGGTTATTATTTGCCAGAAAAATTAATGGAATATCGTTTTCATGCAGAACAGCATGAAATTAACCGTGCAATTCTTCATCTAACTGATAAGCTAAATTATTTACAACAATTTAATTTTTAAATTATTTACAACAATTTAATTTTGAGTTGAGTAAATTAGAGTCAGTTAGAAAGTCAAGGCTAGCAGAAACTCAGCTAATGTTAGGAATACTACTAATTGAAACAGGTCAAACTCAAGAGGGAAGGCAGATGGTTTGGGAACAAAAATCTTTCTCCCCACTAAGAGCTTGGACAGGGCTAGCATTATCTATATTGCCTATAGAAATTCGTGATCAAGCTTTCAAATTTACACGTAGGCTACGCAGTTAACAGCCTACTACTGATGAGGCCGGCTAAGTAGTTTTAACTATATATAAATAGACTTCTCTATAAAAAGCTATTAGACCCTCATTCTCTCTGGGTATTATTGGTATTTTTAGAGAGGTCTAATACTTGGGGTTGCATAGTTGCAGGATGATAATTAGACATCTCCAAAAACTAAGTTTTAGCTCATTAATTACAAAGGTTTGAGATTAATTTTTAGAAAAGTCTATTAAATTTCTATAAACTGAAACTATTGATAGTTAAGGACAAACTTTTTGGCATATATCAAAATAATCCTATGATCTTACAACCCCTGATACTTAGGAACGAGAATTTTATTATCTACACAAGTTAAATTGCCTAAACTCTATATCATCCGAGTTCTTTCACAAAAATTATGGACTTTATTTATTCTCATTCCTTAACTTTTAATACTCAGGATCACGCTGATCCTAACTAGCAGCAGCATCAGCTTCCCGAAGGGCTTTGAGAATTTCAGGACGTTTCATCCTTGCATAACCACGCAATTTCCGCTCTTGGGCAATCTTCTTAAGTTGTCTGAGGGATTTGGTGTCGTAGTCATCAACGGGAACTTCTGGTTCCACTTGAGATGGTGAGTTAGCTTTAGTTTTTCTGGTGCTTGTTTTTGTGGGAGTTGTCTTAGACCTAGACGTTGTGGAAGTTGGCTTGTTCTTTGTTGTTGTTTTAGGTGCTGTATCAGTTTTAGCTTCTACTTCGACAGTAGAATCTAGTTCTGGTATTGCCTGCAGTTGACGTCGAACGGCTGATACTTGAATTTTTAAGTCATCTTCAAGGTCTTGAATTGACAGGGAAAACTGATTAACTGTTTTGACCATCCCTTCCAGTTTTTTCTCTATTTGTTTGTCAAGATCGTCAAGCTGTTTTGATAATAATTCCATTTTCACTCCTGTAGAACCAGATGTTGTCTTTTTAGTTGTTGAACTTGCGATTTTTTTTACCAATGTTTCTACCTTATTATGAACTGAATTTTCTAGGTTTGTAATCATTTTTTGAACTGCTCAATTTGAGCAATATCAATGCTTTGCTCCTGCAAATCTTTTACTTGTTTTTTAATCACCTCCTCCTTTTTATTAATTGATAGATCGATTTTTTGGGTGAGAGAATCTACCTTTTGATCAAATGATACCTCAAGTTGTTGTAATAGACGCTAAAAGTTGTGTCTTTCTAGTATGGGTGCTTGAGTAAACTCCTCCATCTATACTCTAGCTATCTCCACTTGTTTATCCGTAGCCTCATTTATCCAGGCCCATAGTTCCTTGATTTCAACTTTTTTTGTAACTTGATACCAATCAGCACAGTGAATTATTCCGTACTGTTGCTCAGAATCGTAGTTATTCATTAATCTGACAAGTAGTGGTATCGAGTTACTACCATGAATAGTAAGGCTATTAAATAAAGCTTTATGTCTTTCTGGAGGAATATTTTTCTCCTGAGACTCTGGCACAGTAATTTTGGATATAGAAATCAATTCCAAACTTAATGTTTGTACTGATAACTCTTCTTGTCGACTTTTGCACTGTCCTGGAACCATTTGCTTACAACTTTTCTTGCTTCCTAAAATCAAATATAAGGCATTATACTAGTATCATCTAGACAGAAGGATCTCAATTATAGTCATTTCAAAAAGAGATAGAAAACTTTTTCTGCACCAAACGCGAGTTATAGCAAGAAATACTTGTCTCAATCTAAATTAAAACGACTATACATTGGCTTTGTTAGTCCTTTTTATCACTTTTAATAAATTTAGGGTTTTTGGCTCTTCCAATTATTGGAAACATACTCATTTCATCCCAGTTTGATAAAAGTGAGACTAGGTGGTCAGAGTGATCAGACTTCTCTATAAAAGGCTCTCTTGACCCTTGTGCTGCCGTTCCAAAATCGGCATTTTTGGAGATGTCTATTGAACTGCCCAGTGCTGCCTAGCAGATTTATAATTACATAGTCTGGGAAATTATAATTAATTCTCAGGCTAAAAACTTATATATCGGTAAGCTCAACAGCGTTTTGAATTATTGATTTTTGCCATGCCTTGTGTATTTTTTTCTCTTACCCAAATTTTACTTCTATCAGGCTACTTTAGCATACTATTTTTAGCTACCCTTAACAAACAAATTATGAAATTAGTAGCAGTTGACTGTATGCTATGAGTTCAGTAAACACTTGTCAAGTTCTGTTAAGTTATTGCTCTAGTCCTACAACTTGATTAGGCATAGCTGGAAAACAAGCCTTGAAAATGGCAATCAGCAATTACTCATAATGAATCAGCTAACGGCAAGATTTTTTATGGCCATGTCAGGGCGCGATCGCATAATTCCATTAAAATGGCTGAAGTCTTTTTTGTAACTTTTTTGAACAAAATAGTCAAGGTTTACCTATCTGATTAATAATAATATTAATTTGCTAATTTTTGCAAGTGGGGAGCAGATGATCGCATGGATATTAAATATCTAAAATTTATTTTAAAATTACTAAGCTACAAAAACTATCGAGTACCTATTAATAAAATTCAACTAGAGCATGGAATGAAAGCTTATGATAGGGATGAAATCTGTTACTATCTTCGCGATCAAGGTTTAGTAGAATTTACAAGGGAAGTTACAAAAATTAATATATCAGCCCAGGGAAAATCACTCCTAGATAGTAAAAAAGCTAGCAACTCACTAACTGAGGAAGAATTAAAAGTACTTAAAGCAACCGCTAGAGGTACTATTTCTCCTGGAGAAACTGGTATTGTAGCTGCCTATAGAAAAGCTGTCATTATAGATTTGCTAGACCAAGATTTAATTAAAGTTGTTGCTCAAAAAATCAAAGAAGTTTGGCTTACAGAAAAAGGAAAGCAATTTTTGTGCCAAGAATATTCATCCCAAAGTACGGCAAAAGAAATCTCATTGAAAATGTTAAGTGATTATCTCCAGTTAATGCGTAAAAACTACATTCAGCAAAAAGAACAGGAGTTTTCCGGTGGTTCAAACAATAAACCCACTGACTCTGAAATTTTAGCAGTGATTCGGGACTTAGACCATAATCTAAGTACAGATAACTACTTACCAATTTTTCATCTACGAGAAAAACTACAACCTCCTTTCTCTCGAACAGAACTAGATCAAGCACTCTACCGTCTAGAAAGAAGTGACCAGATAGAATTAAGTTCCCTACAGGAGGTAAGATGCTATACACTCGAACAAGTTGAAGCGGGTATCCCTCAAAACATTGGCGGACGTTTATTTTTTATCATTCCCTATTAATACAAAATTAAAAAAAGATGGTTACGCTAAAAAAGGGAGTATATAGGGACGTTCTACAGAACGTCCCTAGGTCCTGGGGAATAGGGAAAACCCTTACTCTCTATCTAATTTTCCTGTATGGCAAAATCCAGATTTTCCCTAAATACAAAAAAGCGTTGCGAATGCGTGGCTATGATTTTTCTCTAATAGACTTCTCCAGAAAAGGTTCTCAAACCCTTATGCTCTGGTTCCAAAATCAGTATTTTGGGGATATTTAATATCGATAATTACAAAAAACGTCAATGTTTTACAGAGTGAATATTTTTTTCACCCTTATCTCATAATAGTTTTGAGGTACTTGTAACCCCTTGAGGTCGGCGAGTGCCGAAAACGCATAACCATTAATTGAAAAGCATTTTATATTTGGCCAAATCTAGGTTTCATAGCTTGGTTCAGCAACGCTTATAGAAAAAGTTAATTTACCAGTATCTTTTGAAACTGGTATAAATTTTCCCATATCTGCTATCGTAATTTTTTAACCATTCTTAAAAAGATTAACAATTTATAGTATGGCATCTATAGATCAAATTATTCAAAGAGAACTTAATCCTTTCGATCCCGCAACTCTTTACACCATTAATTTTTGGCAAGAGCAACAAAATCCTAACCTGAATGTTGATTCTATCCATCAAAGTATTATCACTGATATAGAAATGGTACTAGAGCAGGTTGCTCAGGAACATAATCCCCGTACTTTGATACTTACGGGTGACTCTGGTTCTGGCAAAAGTTACCTTTTAGGGAGAATCAAAAAAATATTCAATACTAAAGCTTTTTTTGTCTATATCAATCCTTGGCCTCATGGTGATTATATTTGGCGACACATTTTGCGCCAAACTGTTGACTGTCTGATGAAAACCCCGGATGGTCAAACAGATTCTCAGTTATTACTATGGCTCAAAAGTCTATTAGCTTTCCAAAATAGTAGTTTGCTCCAAAAAATTATTGGTGAAAGAAAAGTCTTCATTAGAAACCTCAAGGCAATTTACCCTTCAGGGATTTATAATCCTAATGATTTCTTCAGTGTCCTCTATCATTTATTAGATCCTGAGTATACCCCTGTGGCCTGTGAATGGCTACGAGGGGATGATTTGGATGAAGGCGCTTTAAAATCTTTGGGCATTAAAAGTAGTATAGATTCTGAGGATGCTGCCCAAAAAATTATTACTAACTTAGGGATTATTTCTGCTGCGTCTCAACCTATTGTTTTATGTTTTGATAATCTTGATAATATTCCTCGCTTATTAAATGGAACCTTAGATTTACAAGCATTATTTAATGTTAATTCTAGTATTCATAGTTACTATCCACAAAATTTTCTGATAATTATCAGTATTATTACGAGTACCTGGAAACAAAATTCTGAATTGATTCAACCAGCAGATAAAGCAAGAATCAATGCGGGATATTTCCATTTAAAACCAATTACTTTAGAACAGGGTGAAGCTATATTAGCAGCTCGTTTAAATGCTTTGCATTCCCTGGCTAAAACCAAGCCTAAATCACCTATATTTCCTTTGTCGAAAGAAATATTAGAAAAGAAGTTTCCTAGGGGAAAAACTCTACCTCGGAATATATTAGAATTAGGACGTAAGGAATATGAGCAGTACAAACTAAAATTATTAAATCAGACACAGGATAGTCAAGATTTAACACCAGAAACAAAATTGGTCACTTTTAAGTTAATTTGGCAAGACAACTACAACAAGACTCAGAAAAAAATCAGCAAAATCACAGATTTAGCAGCACCAGAATTGATTCGGATGCTACAAGAAGTATTAAATGCTTTACAATGTCAGCAGGTAAAAACTAAATTATTAAGAGGGAAGTATGCTAGCCATTCTTTGAGTTATCAAAAACAAAATCAAGAGCAAGTTATTGGTGTAGTTTGGACAGAAGATCCAAATATGAATAGTTTTTACAATACGATGAATGCTTGTCAGAAAATAGTGAATAAAAAATTGTGTCAAACTTTATATTTACTGAGAGCTACTGAGGTGGGAAATACTAAAAATATTAGCAGTAGAATATATAGAAAAATTTTCCAAGGTAGGTCAAAAAATATTCATATTAAACCTAACTTGAAATCGGTGCATTTTTTGGCTACATATCATAGTTTAGTGAATGCTGCCCTTGCTAATGAATTAGTTATTGAAGGTAGGATTATTAATCTGAAAGAGTTTGAAGAGATAATTTTTGATTCACAAATTTTAAATAACTGTAGCTTATTACAAGATTTGTCTGTAGTTGTTCCCACAGAGACTCAAGAAAAGCAAAATGAGCTAGATTTAGATGAAATCAAGAATTTTGTATTAAATTTCATTAGAAAACAAAGTTTTATGGAACGCAACAGCATAATCGAAAATACACTTAATCAATTTGTTAAAATAGAACGTTCAAAAATTGATATAATAATAGCAGAGCTTGAGAGAGCAAACAAAATAAAAATCATTGCTCCTACATCAAAATCAGATGAGCAATTAGTTTGTTTTGTTTCTGGCTAATAGGAAATTTATAATTGATGATTAGCGGTACTTTGAGGTTTTGTTATGCCAAAAATGGCTTTAAAGCCACTACTAGTGAGGAAAATACCTTAAAGGGATAAAAATAGCTGAAACCTAAATATATCAATAGAACAGTATATTTAAGGTCAAAATACTACTGTACAGGGTTTTGACCTTATTTTTAATCTATTTTTTCCCAAAGTCCAGTTAGAATGATTAACTGGAATTAGTATAAACTATAGCAGTTCCCATCTCTAAGTGAGGTACAAAATTCCTTTGTTGCGCAGGAGTGGATAGGGACGTTCTATGTAATATCCGTAGTCATAGTAATCAGGAAAACAGGGAATAAGTAGGTACGCACAAAAAAGCACTCACTATATTAGGTTTTGTAAACCGCCTCCAAGCTGAAACCTACAGTTGATTTGAGGTTAATTTACATTTTGTTACATAGCGACAAATTTTAACACCTACCTACTTAGAAAAGAAAAAAATAACTGTACCTCACTAACTTGAGAAAGTCTATAGATAAAACTGATAATTATTAAAAATTGTTAGTTACGTTAATTGCTTGAAAAAACAGGAAAATAAAAATAGTCTGTCAATGCCAATAAGTAATAAACCGCAATTACAATCTCCACCATTTAGTATTAATGATGTTAAAGTTGCTTTTGAGTGTCCACGTTTGTTTTATTTGAAACAAAGTTTTGGAGGTGATAATCCGTTTTTACCAAAGGATTATATCGAGGAAATTGATAATGCTTTCCTTGATTTAGCTAATCAATTGATAAATATGATTTGGCAAGAATCTAAAATTCAAGTTTTATTTGTAGGACAATTTGAGGGGTTAGTGGTAGGGGGAATCGCTGATAAAATACGACAATTATTTTATGAGTTGATTTTCTTTCCTTATTTACAAACAATAATTAAAAAAGATTCTGCTCTGGCAACAGCATTGTATCAAGTTTGGCAGGTATTAACTAGACTGATTTTTAATCTATCTAAAATAATTGTTAAAAATCGGCGTTACTGTCATGAAAATGTTGTAATTCGTCGCACATTAATTATGGGAGAAATACCAGTAGATTATACATTTAAAATACCAGATGGTAAGACTCAAAAACTAACGGGAAAAGTTAATAATTTGATTTTTGATTTTGAGTCTCGCCGTTTGTGTTTACTTCATTATCAAACTTATGAAACTTTAGAAGTATCCTCTCAGCTAATGGCGGTTGCTCTCTATAGTTTTTTACTGAAGCAAAAGAGAAAAATGCCTGTTGATGCTGTTGTTTATTGGGTTTTACCTGAGCTGGGAGAATATCATTACTCATGGGAAAAGCTGGAGAATGCGATGAATAGTTTGGTTCCCAATAAGTTATATCAGATGCGGGAGTGGTTAAGATGGGAGGAGTTTCAACCTGACCCACCTCCATCGACAGATAAAAAGTATTTATGTGATATTTGTCCTCAGAAGGAAAAGTGTCAGAGTTTTTTTGATGGGAGTAGGTAGAGATATGAAAAAAGTCATAATTCATAAGTGCCTACACAGAATTATTTATAAAGCGCGATGTTTACATAGTAAGCATTTCAGTTTCGCTCAATGTTTAATTTATTTTGAAAACCCTTCTTAATTCATAAGTCATAAGTCATAAAGGAAGAGGAAAGAGGGAAGAGGGAATACTGAAGTTGGAGTAAATGTTGAAAAAAGGAAGAATGATAGAAATAGTTGTCGAAAATGAATTAGAGCAACTCTTTTTAACCCAATACGGTTCAGATAATACGAAAACTCCTATGATTAGGAACCATTAGATAGGCTTTTCAGACTAAAGAATTGCAAAAAAAATCCTTAACTGAACTGTATTGCTTTTTAATCCACATTACGCACCACAAACACACTATTGTTTACTGCCTTTATGAGCCACAAATGACCACCATTCATCCATTTGTACCTTCAAGCTTCCCTTTCCCTTCAGTTGTACCTCCAGTTGCTCAGATAGCTCTGTGTATTTATGATTGATATGATTATGCAACCATGACTCACAGACCCTTGCCAATCTGGCAGTTCCAGCCAGTGGTATCTTCTCAAATAGCATTTTGTCTATTACCTCTGGTGTTAATTGGGTAAACTCTGAGACTCTTGTCCATTTTTGATTTTCCACAAATTGATGACCACAGTCCTGGCATTTGTGATTCTGTTTACTATGGCGGGTTTTACCATTTTTAACTACTGCTTGAGAATTGCGATTTGGGACAGGGTAGCTTGGTGTTTGACATTGAGATGCACCTCTTTACTAATGAAGCACCAAATCGCTCCAATGTGATTTTAATCTTACGGGCTGACTTGTAAGCTTAATGGTAGATATAGTAATAATTTGAGACAATAAATTGAATAATAATTCAACAGGACTTACGTAAAGATACTGCTTGTAGTGTCAATATCTGAATTTATTGTCGATAATGCACTATATATAGCTGCACTGGGTAAGTCCTGTTCAACTTAAAAAGGAATGGGATTTTGAGGTTGAGAGGTTGCGATCGCCAATTCTCTCTTATCCACCATCTGGGTTGATTATTTATTCATTGAAAAAGTTTTGGAAATAGTTAAAAATATCAGGACTTACGTATTGCTTCTATATGTGGTGTATTTTTGATAATTATTTCTGATATTTGCACTACAATTAATGTCTTTGCGTAAATCCTGAAATATGATAAAAAAGGGTTAGTAATTACAAATAAAAATCAATAAAAGTGAATATGTTAGACTTTTATTAAGACCCTCTCACGGGGTAAAAAGTAAGCTTAATGGTAGATGTAGTAATAATTTGAGACAGTAAATTGAATAATAATTCAATTTAAAAAGGAATGGGATTTTGAGGTTGGGAGGTCGCGATCGCCAATTCTTTCTTATCCACCATCTGGGTTGATTATTTATTCATTTAAAAAGTTTTGGAAATAGTTAAAAATATCAGGGCTTACGTCTTGCTTCTATATGTGGTGTATTTTTGATGATCATTTCCGATATTTGCACTACAATCAGTGTCTTTACGTAAATTCTGAAATATAATAAAAAAGGGTTAGTAATTACAAATAAAAATCAATATGTATATTTTGTTTTGAGACAAAAAAAATAAACCATGATTAAACAAAGTAAAAAATATTGTAAACTCTCAGAATTAAAAGTAAATGTCGGTGAAGCCAAACTGTTATTGAACCAAAAAAAAACAAATTTTTGAACGTTAAAGCATATAATTTACTCAATTATAAAAACAGAAATATCGTCAAAAGTCTGTTGTAGAGAAATGATATATTCTCAGCAATTTATCATCTCCTGAAAAGATTAAAAAAATATAGCAATCCGCCCATAGGTTGCGGCAAATCAAAAAGTAGATAAAAAAGTTGAAACTCTTACCTGTTAACTCTTGCCTGTTGCTTTTTCCCTAAAAAGCAGTAAGATTTTTACCACAAATAAAATAGGATTGCTATATAGCAGTCCGCCCATAGGTTGCGACAAATCAAAAAGTAAATAAAACTTTTAAAACTCTTACCTATTCTCTGTTCCCTGTTCCCTGTTCCCTAAAAAGCAGTAGGATTTTTGCCACGAACACGGGTAGGATTGCTATATATAGTCAGAGAATAGGAATTGAAGCAATGTTTAAAGACTATAAAACTGGTGGTTACAATTCTTGTATCAGCGAAAGCCAATGAAAAGAGATTGAATAATTTAATTTTATTAATAGCTATTTCATGCACAGTTAATTAATTTCAAGTACTCAAGCTCAAAATTACTTAAAATCAATCAACAAGAAACTAAAATTATGGGATGCACGACTCTTTAGAAATCAAGGAAAAAAATTTAATAAACAGTCTATAATCTATCATCATCAAATAGAAATTAAAGCAAGAGTTTCAGAAATGGAAAGAAGAACTGTTACAGCAGGCAGATTTATTTTAGCTACAAATATTGAGTCGTATTCAGAAGTTAAAAACTCAGAAATACTCTGGAATTATAAAAATAAACAGAGTTGTGAACGTGGTTTGCTGATTAATTATTAAACCACAATTTTTTGCCGATAGTTTTTTTGTCAAAAAACCAGAAAGAGTAGAAACAATACTGTTTATTATGTCACTATGTTTATTAGTGTATAATCCGGGCCAAAGAGAACTGATAAAAACTTTAAAAAGAACCAATAGTGCAGTGAAAAACCAGTTAGGAAAGCTAACAAATACTCCGACATTAATATGGATATTTCAATGGTCTTAAGGAGTAGATTTGTTGAAAATTAATCAATGGCCAAAAGTGGTTAATCTCACAGAAGAAAGGAGCTTGATTTTAGAGTTTTTGCCCTCAAGTTGTCAAAAATATTATCTGGGGACCAATAATAATAAGCGATAGACTTCCAGTCCGCTTGGCGATCGCACCACTTGAAGAGTTAAGAAAATTAATTGATGCTATCAACAGGAGTGTAGTTCCTCCTGTATCTTCTGCTGCTAACATAAATCCCTGGTTTGCGAACAATACTCATGCCACTAATTTTTTCGTGTTCTATAGAATTACTTTTTTTAAATTAAGATTGAAACAAAAAAATGAGTATAATAAAATCAAGTCAACTAGAAACTATTTTGAACTATGCCTTACAGTTTAGACTTCAGACAAAAAGTAATAAATTTTGTAGGAAATGGCGGTAGGATTACCAAAGCTTCTCATATTTTTGGGAATAAAACATGATTTTAGTGCATTAAAAAGAGCTAGAATGTATTCACCTATCAATACATCTATTGATGAAATTATTCGTAATTGTTGTGGCACATATTGTTTCATTCTTATTTAAAATAACTATGATTTGTTGAATTTATTGGCTCAAAATAGTAATGATAATTCATGTATCCTTTTGTACTACATGCCGGAAGTGCGGAATGTGGGAAATAAATAAGCCTCTTTTAAGAGGGTAGAAAGATTGATTACTAAAAAAAGTAATTGTCCCTCCCGCAGCGGAACGGAGTTCTATCGCTCAGGGTCAGGTCTTTCTATCACAGTTGCGGAAGTCCCATAAAGTTTGGCCATCACTTTGACTAGACTAAATCTTCTTTTTGCGTGGCCCAAACTTACCCTCAATATGGTTGCGTAATCTTTCATCCCTCTTGAGGTTGTTTCATTTGTTCTGTATCAATATTAATATTTTTGGGTGGTCAATAAACAGGAGGACCGCTCATTCTAATTCCTTTCTCTTTATAGAATTTTCTGTTCCATAAATTGGGTCTGTATGAAGCAATTTTGGGTAATGACCTTTGTAGTTTTACTTAAGTCTAGCATTCTTTACTTAATTAGTAGAAACATATCTGGTTTAACCATTCTTTCAAGGCTTTATTTTTAATTTTTTTAAATTGAAATGAACTAAGTAGGTAAACAAAAAAAACAACATATTGAGGGAAACTGAAATTTTTACTGTGTAAACATTGCACTTTCCAAATAATAATTATTATTGCTGCTTAATTGTGTATGAAATAGCTATTAACAAAGTTAAATTATGCAGTCTACTTCCATTGGGCTTTGCTGATTCTAGATTATAAGCACCACTTTGATCATCCTTCAAAATTACTTAAATTCCCATTCTTTATTTATATACTTTTTTGACTTTGCTTGGTGATGATAAATAGGTAAAAGTATACCATATTTATACAAAAAAAATCATGATATTTTGATGTTTTATCTCTCAGTAAATAATACCAATTTTATCAATTATAACTGCTATAGCAGTCCGCCCATAGGTTGCGACAAATCAAAAGGTAAATAAAACTGTTAAAACTCTTACCTATTCTCTTTTCTCTTTTCCTTGTTCCCTAAAAAGCAGTAGGATTTTTGCCACAAACAATCATAGGATTGCTATATAAAACTATAGCAGTCCGCCCATAGGTTGCGACAAATCAAAAAGTAAATAAAACTTTTAAAACTCCTAACTATTCTCTGTTCCTTGTGCCCTGTTCCCTAGAAAGCAGTAGGATTTTTGCCATGAACACTCATAGGATTGCTATAGTATAATACTCGGAAGAAAACGTATTTTATATCACTTGGTATTGTTCTACGAAAAAATCGTTAAAAATGCCGGGTTATGATTATAAAAAAGTTTATGAATCAGGACTTACGCACTAAAAAAACCTGGCTTATTGCCATAATTCTTGTTTAATCAAACAAGCAAATGACATATTTTACATCTCTATTTACACCGTACTGTTCTGGAATATTTGCAGGAATTGCAGCACAATGATGACGAGCTAAAGGTAATAAAACTGATAAGTAAGTAGGCGTTGAAATTTGTCGTTATGTAAAAAAATGTAAATGACCACTCAGATCCAATGTCTAAAGGAGCTTAGAGTTACTCTACAAAAATTAATACAGTTAATCTTTTCCGCACCTACCTACTTAGCTAATCCCTGAAGATTTACAAAACAGGTTTTTGTGATTAGCTTTCTTTTTTCCTTATTCTTATAGTTATTTCAAATTATATTGGAAAACTTTTTCTGGTGAAACGCGAGTTATAACAAGAAATACTTGTCTCAATTCTTTATTAAAATGACTATAACTTAAATTACTCGGAAACTTTAGTGAGCATCATATTCTTTAAAAGTTAGATAAAACTTAGTCCGATCATATAAATGGCACTTATCTGTTATCTCTTTCATTAAAGACCAAGAAAATTTAGTTTCATAAAGTTTATCTCCCCAATTATCCTTCAAGAATTGATGTGCTTGCCTCAGATTATATGAAGGAATTCCTATTGAGATATGATGGGGAATATGCACATTAATATCATGGCAAAGAAACTCTACCCAACGGGGATAATCACAATGTACTGTACCAAATAATTGAGCTTCTGCTTCATTCCACTCTGGGGCAGGAGTAAAGGGAATTTCTGGTACTGTGTGGTGAACAATGGTAAATGTACTCATCCAGAAATGATAAACTAACCAGGGTATTAACCAAAACTTGACTAAACCCCAGAGACCAACTGTAGCTATTAACAAGGGAAAGAGGATCGCGCTAAACCCAAAAACTACCAATGCAGAAAACTTAATATCTTCCCTATCCCTTCTCTCAAATTTTCTCCAATCAAAATGTACAAGTGCCCAGTGAGGAATAGAAGCTAACCACCAAAGTCTACCACGCATAAGCCTATACACTGACTGCATAAAACTACCAGCCACCTTATAATCTTCTGGATACCAGGGTTGCCAAGCATTGTCTTCCCCCATCTTATTCGTATGTTTATGGTGATGATTATGGCCTATTCGCCAACCATGAAAGGGATAAATTAGGGGTAAAAACGTTAAATGACCAACTAGATCATTTACCCATCTACGGTTGGCAAAGGAGCGATGACCGCAGTCATGGCCAATGACAAAAAACCCTGTTAATGCAGTGCCAGTGAAAACCCAAAGTAGGGGCAGTAGAAACCAAGGTGTAATTATTAGTCCCCAATAACCTAAGACAACCATAAATACGTTGGTTGTCACCATTGTCCATGTTTTCCATTTATCTTTAATGAAAACTTCGCGGGGCAAAGTTTTCACAATATCTTTTACTTGTAGTTGATGGTTTTTACCATTAGAATTTGTATGAGCAGATTCTCCAATTGATACAGTCATAAATTATTTAAATTCCCCATTTTTTTTTGATACTTATGCAATAAATTTATGATTCCAAAAAATATGCCAGCCCCAAAATTTTGCTGGCGGTTTTGACCACAGAAAGCTTTTTATGGCTAATACTCAGAACTAATAGTATTCAGTGAATATTAGCAAATTGTATTCGAAACAATCCCGTATGTAGCAAAACTTTCCTTTTCATATCAGAATCTTTTTACTATCCAGATAAACTAATTAATTTTGTGGTTTTTGCTATTTCTTTTTCTGTTGGTCAAGTTTAGGTATAATCACCTTCACAATTTTTATGGATTGACTTATTTTTCAAGCATTGAGACTAAGTTGCGTCCTCTAATAGTTCGTAATTCCAATAAGAGAGTTTCTATTTCTGCCTCAAGATGAAGCAACTTAACTTGTTGATCTTTTTGATATAAGGATTTCATCTGTTCTAGGGTATAGGTTTGATTGGTTGATTTTCCTGAATCATTTGCTCCTGTAGTAACACCATTAGAAGGATAAGCTTTGGAAAAACTAGATGTGCTCTCAGAGATCAGTAAGTTACTAGCCATTTATACCCACTTAAAAATTGTTTTTCTTTAAGAATAGACTACAACAAATTAAACTATTTAACCTTGATTCAAGTAAAACTTAATTTCTAAAAATAGGCCATGGGTTACATTAGTTAACACTGAACAGTTAATTAAGATATAGTAATACTCTTTTTACGTTGTCCAAAATATGGCCGCTTTTGTTTGAGGATGGGGGTTTGGGAGCAATGGGTCATGAGCAAGAGTTTCCCAGTTAATTCTCAGTTTTTGAATTTTTACAACTGTTTGATCCGATTGCTATATTAAGTATAGTGCTGCTCGCTCAGGTATTTAGAATTTCTAGCTCAAAGTTTAGTAAGCGAAAAAGTGTAGAAAAAATGATGTGTGAATGTGCCGAAGTGCACTGGTATAAGGGATCTATTAGTATACTTTCTATAAATTTGATTGAGTTTTTATCCCTTCAGGCATTGACCCAGAGCCAACACATCTAAATCTGCTGATTGCTATATATGGTGTTTTCACTCTTAGACAAACACTATATATAGAGGATATATTGTCAACAAGTGTAATAAATCATAATTTATTGACAATTAACGAAGAGTAGTCAAGTTCAACAATTCAAAACTTTAAAGATGACCTTAACATTGTCCCCTTATCAGTCAAAATTACAAAGTTGGCCTGGTTTGATCGAAGCGTATAGATCTTATCTACCTGTGACAGAAGAAACTCCCGTGGTGTCACTCCGAGAAGGCAATACTCCTCTGATTCCTGTGCCACAGATCGCCTATCAAGTAGGCAGACAGGTAGAAGTATTTGTTAAATATGATGGCCTTAACCCCACGGGTAGTTTTAAAGATAGGGGTATGACTTTAGCTATATCTAAGGCTAAAGAGGCAGGAGCTAAAGCAGTAATCTGTGCCAGTACAGGTAATACTTCTGCTGCTGCCGCAGCTTACGCTAGACGAGGTGGGATGCGAGCTTTTGTTTTAATTCCTGATGGCTATGTCGCTCAAGGAAAGTTGGCCCAAGCTTTGTTATATGGAGCTGAAGTTTTGGCCATCAAAGGAAACTTTGACCAAGCCCTAGAAATTGTCCAGGATATTGCTAATAAATATCCTGTGACTTTGGTCAACTCAGTTAATCCCTATCGTCTGGAAGGTCAAAAAACGGGGGCATTTGAGGTAGTGGATACTTTAGGTGATGCCCCAGATTGGTTATGTATTCCTGTAGGAAATGCGGGAAATATTACTGCATATTGGATGGGATTTTGTAAATACCATCAAATCCAAAAATGCGATCGACTGCCAAAAATGATGGGCTTTCAGGCTGCAGGGTCAGCACCTATCGTTAAAGGCCGTCCTATAGAACATCCAGAGACAGTGGCCAGTGCTATTAGGATTGGCAACCCTGCCAGTTGGAAAAAAGCTATAGATGCTCAGCAGGCTAGTCAGGGAGGTTTTACTGCTGTTACCGATGAGGAAATATTAGAAGCTTATCGTTTATTGGCTTCTAATGAAGGAATTTTTTGTGAGCCTGCTAGTGCCGCTTCTGTTGCTGGTTTACTCAAGCTTAAAGACCAAGTTCCCAGAGGAGCCCAAATAGTTTGTGTACTTACTGGCAATGGCCTCAAAGACCCAGATGTAGCAATTAAACATAGCCATAATAATGATTATCACGTGGGAATAGAGGCAACGACAGAGGCAGTTGCAGAAATTATAGGCCTGTGAAATCCTGCCAATAATAAAAATATTTTGGGTCAGGAATTACACAGAATCCAGCTAATCTTCTAGGGTTTGATGGCCATTAACCTCTACAGATAGGATCTGAGCTACGAGTTGGCCAAACTCCTGTGGGTTTTACACTTAATTTTTATCTTTAACCTCTACTATTGGTTGACCTCTTCCCCGGGCTAAAGTATTGAGAAAATTAAAAATGATTTCCTCCATATACTGGAAGTCTTTGAGGTTCTACTACTTGGTAACGGTCTACTCTACCAAACCCAATTCTTATCTTTCGGGGGGCATCCTCCTTGTCCTCCCGCTTCTCGATGGTTCAAGTCTGATTCCTTTGTGAGTGTTTTTTCTAAGGGCTTTAGCAGATTCCTGGAAAGGGGTAATCATGAGGTTTGACGATCTTTGTTCAATAGTTCTTTGAGCCGTTCTATTTCTTCTTCAATCAGTTTGCTGTAGTAGGCTTAAACCAACACCAAAAACTTTTGATAATGACCACCATAATTCTATAGGATTAAAATCCGGAGAATAGGGTGATAAATTCAGCACACTTGCCCCAATTGATTGAATTAATGGCTCAATTATTTTTAACTTATAGTCATTTCAAATAAAAATGGAAAACTTTTTTTGCACCAAATGCGAGTTATATATAGCAATCCTATTTTATTCGTGGGAAAAATCCCACTGCTTTTTAGGGAACAGGGAACAGGGAATAAAGAATAGGTAAGAGTTTTAAAAGTTTTATTTACTTTTTGATTTGTCGCAACCTATGTGCGGACTGCTATAGCAATCCTATTTTATTTGTGGCAAAAATCTTACTGCTTTTTAGGCAACAAGCAACAAGCAACAGGCAACAGTTAACAGGTAAGAGTTTCAACTTTTTTATCTACTTTTTAATTTGCCTCCATCTATGGGCAGATTGCTATAGTTATAGTCATTTCAAATTATATTGGAAAACTTTTCCTGCACCAAACGCGAGTTATAGCAAGAAATACTTGTCTCAATCTAAATCAAAATAGACTATATGAGCAGGTAAATTATCCATTACTACTACTGCTCTTTCCGATTTGATAAAATTTCGAGGTTTGCTGATAATATTTTATTCTTTCTTCTCTATTTCTTTCTCTGTAACGAAGTTTTTTTTCTAGTAATTTTCATTCTTTTCAAAGCATAAAATATAGCTGGTTGATTAACTCCAAATTTTTTTAGCTCTGTCTGCTAATGACCGATTCTGGGTTTTGTTTTACATCTTTTTCTAATTCTTTCCAATCTAATCTTTGACGGCGTTTTACCTTAGTTGCTGACAATTTTGGGCGAGATAACCATCTATATAATATCGAAGCTTTTCCTATCCCAAATATATGAGCTGTTTCGGTAATCGTACCACCATTTCCTACAAAATTTATTACTTTTTGTCTTATAGTTATTTGGAATAAGAATGAGACATAATTCGGCACAATAATTACGAATAATTTCCAAATCGAGATGTATTGATAGGTGAATACATTCTAGCTCTTTTTAATGCACTAAAATCATGTTCTATGTCATTTAAATCAGGAGAGTATTTTGGCAAAAATACTAATTGATGACCCCCTGCTTATACTAATTCTCTAATAACCTTTTTTCTATGAATTGG
>JAKQYE010000115.1 GCA_023356605.1 Trichodesmium sp. MAG_R02
AATTATTAAATGTAACTCAGCAGTTTTATTAGTGAATGGAAAAATCAAGCAATGTTTCATGGTGTAGAAAGTTTAAAGCTTCAATATAAGGGAACACAAGGTTACTTAAAAGCTGTCAAAAAAGAGAAAATAATTGAGTGGATGAGGGCACAAAGTTACCTAAGACTATCAGATTTGCAAAAATATTTAAAGAAGCAATATGATTATGATGTAGTTTTTGATAGATTACAAAGTTATTATAACTTACTCAAAGAAGCGGGAATAACTTGGAAAAAAACTCACTCATATAAATCCGGCTAAAAAGGATGAATTAGTGAAAGCAAAAAAAAAGTTAGGGAGGAACTATTGGTCAAATAGCAATTTATTAATAGAAGCTGGAAAGCAGGCAGTGTTTATGGTTGATGAATGTCATTTATTATGGGGTGATCTCCTAAGTTATACTTGGGTAAGAAAAGATAAACGAAGAGAAATTCCTCTTAAAAATGAAAGAGAAAGACAAACTTATTATGGAGCCTATTATTATCAAACTAAGGAATTTATTGTGCAAGAATTAAAGAATTGGAAATACTGAGAATACTATGGAATTTGTTAAATCTTTAAAATAGCAAAGACCGGGAAAAAGATTGGTAATATTTGGGGACGTTGCAAGTCATCATAACTATCAATATTTTAGAGAATTATTGAAGTTAATTAATCAAGAAAAACCCGAAGAAAAATGGTGGATAAATTGTCTAAAATTTGCTCCGAATGCCCCAGAAAAAAAAACCTGTAGAAGATATTTGGTTACAAACGAAAAATTTTATGATTGCATTTTATCATCTTTGCAGTTCTTTTCAAATAGTTAAGTGGCTATTTAAATTTTTTGCAGATGGTCAAATCTTTGATTTTCCAAAACTTTTTCAGTATGGAATTTTGCCACAACCACCCAGAGGATTGCTATATATACTAATGAGTACCCTAAAAGCCGCAACATTGATTGATTTCCATCCTGCTTAATTATTTTTTTTTACCTTCCAAAATTGACTAAAAGGGAAATACAAAATAGGAGCCCAAAGACTACTAATAACAGCAGAACCTAGAGCAACTTGCTTATGGTAAATCAAAACTTCTGCAAAGCTTTGATTACCAACCAAGCCAAACTGAAGCGCCATAAAACTTTCTGTAATAATAGCCATAATAAATGTCACTAGGGCTATAGAAATAAAATCTTCCTGGAAATATCGTTTTTTTTGTAAAAAAGCTGTAACAAATCCCACAAAAACTAAAGGAATAATATGGGTAGGATAAGGAGCCGTGATAGCATCTTGAATTAATCCTAAAACTAAGCCAGCTACTAAACCTTCGATAATGGAGCTATGGCTACTCCAAGTAACTAACCAAATTAATAGCCAATTAGGACCAATTCCCAAAATTTCCATTCCAGGAATACGAGTAAACAATAGTAACGGAGAAAGGAGTACCGAGGTAACTATGATTAGTAATTGGAAGATGGTTTGCTGAAATAGATTAGACATCTGACTAGAAATTACCTTTAATAATTTTAAATATGTTAATTATTTAATTTTTGAGCATAACAAAATTTTCCGGAAAAAAGGAATTTCTGTTGTTATCCCAACTGGGGTTTAATTGCTACATTATTAATTAAGAATTTGCTTGATTCAGTTTATTTGGATAAACATTTACCCATTCTAAAATATTAAGTGGTGCTGATAACTTAACAATAGCTTCTGGAGCAGGAGTATTAGTTAAATTAACAGATTCAACTGTTCCTACAGGCAAACCCGCTGGAAACAATTGACTATAAGCAGAAGTAGATACCATATCACCATCTTTAATATCAGGAGCATTATCAAAAAATTCCATCACAGCTTTATCATCACCCTGACCCTTCATAAAACCCATCTGACGACTGCGAACAATTCCCACACCAACTTTACTGCTTGGATCACTAACTAATAAAACTTGGCTAGTATGAGCTGTAACCCTAGTTATTCTGCCTACTAAACCACCAGTTCCCATCACAATAAAACTTTCTTGAATACCATCTTTACTACCTCTTCCCAAGGTTACTTTTTTCCACCAATAATCTGCACTTCTACCTATAACAGGAGCCACTATTCCTTTCAAATTGTTAGTTTTTGTATAATTCAAAAGTTGGGTGAGATTCTTATTTTGTTGCTCTAATTCTTGTAATTTAATTTCTAGTTCTTTGATGTGAGCATTAACTAATACTTCTTGTTGAACAGGACTAGGTTGAAATGGCAGACTGAGCAAATTGTAAATTTCAAAAAATAAATAACCTTGAGTTTGTCTAACCCAAAAAGCTGCACTCACTGCTAAAACTAACAATGCAGCTTTTCGCATCAGTTTTAAACCTTGACGACGTGATGTTTGCATTAATAAAACCTTTGATAATTGCGCTACTACTTGAGATTTTTTACTACTGGTTGAAGTCAAAAGCAGGAACTTCTATAATTTAACATTTTTACTCAATATCAATAATTATCAATATCAATAAATATATATATATAGCAATCCTATCTAAAAGTGAAAAATATGGGGGATTGGAACGCAGAATGCAAATGGCAGAAACCAAAATCAACAGTGTTTGGATCTCTTTTTCAAGAAAACTAGTCATTTTTCATAAATGATTTAGGACGGCTATATTCTAATATTCTAATAGCTAACATTTAAGCACCTACACATAACTTCTTACACAAGTAATTTTAGATAAGGAAATGTATAATTTATTTTACTTATAGCAATACGCTCTGGCATATTTACACATTATCTTTTCTACAGCTTTTCCGTTACTACACTGTGAGCATGAGGTTGCAAATACTTGAGCAAGCAGCCCTATACCTACAAAATTAAATTTATGAAAAATACAATTAACCATTAGCTATTAGAATTTTTATAAGGAGTGAAATATAAAATTAGACTCCTTAGGCAACTTGGAAACATCTTAATAGGAAAGAAAAAAATACAAGTTTACCTCACCATGACTGAGAAACTCTATATTAGTAATGAGTAAATTTGACCAGAAAAGGTTCTCGAACCTTTATTCTCTCGATCCATTATCGGTTGGAAATGAAATATAGATATATTAAACTAGACTTAACATAATTAGGACTTATGCAAAAAACCAAATTGATCGAGGTAATTTAGTTAGAAGGAAAAATAAATAAACCCAGTTTCCTATTTGATTGTATAAGTCCTGATAATAATCATTAGTAATAACAAAAAAAACTATTCTAGAAAAGCCCCGTAGTTGTTACTCAAACAACATAAGCAGACCTTAGCGAACTGGCCCACTAAAAAACCGTTCAAGTTGTTTAAAATTCTCCAAAACACGGCCAGTACCCAACACTACACAACAAAGAGGTTCTGCGGCAATATGAGTGACAATTCCAGTTTCATGACTAATTAAAGTATCTATCCCCTTTAACAATGCACCACCACCAGCTAACATAATACCCCTATCTATAATATCTGCAGCAAGTTCAGGAGGAGTACGTTCCAAAGTGCGCTTAACTGCCTCTACAATTATAGATAAAGGTTCAGTCAGACTTTCTCGAATTTCTGCAGCTTTGACTGCCACAATTCTAGGCAAACCCGACAATAAATGTAGACCCCTAACTTCCATCGTTGCCTCATTATCATCCTCAGAGGGATAAGCTGAACCTAATTTAATCTTAATATCTTCTGCAGTTTGCTCACCTATGACCAAGTTATGGACTTTTTTCATATACTGAGTAACAGCATCATTTAATTCATCCCCAGCTACACGCACAGACTCACTTAGAACTGTACCTTGTAAACTAAGAACAGCAACTTCTGTAGTACCTCCACCAATATCCACAATCATATTGCCAGTAGGTTCTGCCACAGGCAAGCCAGCCCCAATAGCCGCAGCGACAGGCTCATCAATTAACCGCACATCTCTAGCACCAGCTTGAGCAGCAGCTTCTATTACAGCTCGTCTTTCTACACCAGTTACTCCGCTTGGAATACCAATAACAATTCTTGGAGATACTAAGGCTTTTCCTTCATGGACTCGCCTGATAAAATGTTTCAGCATTAATTCTGCTGTCTCAAAATCTGCAATAACCCCATCCCTTAGAGGCCTCATGGCAATTACATTAGAGGGAGTTCGCCCTAACATCCTTTTGGCTTCTTCCCCAACTGCGATAGAAGTTTTTTGATCCTGGTCAATAGCTACCACAGACGGCTCTTGAAGGACAATTCCTTTGCCAGATACATATACAAGTGTATTCGCAGTACCTAAGTCAATTCCCATGTCCCGAGACAAGGAAAAGCGATTTATCAGACCCACTGGCTTTTGACCCCCAATATCAAATCTTATAATTCTGTATAATAATTTTATAGATAAATTTAAGCTGAGGTAAATTTTATAATGTTTTTCTATTCCTCAGTATAGTCGGACAGTATCAAAAATGATACAAGCAAGTTTAACTATAATATGTTTCATTTTGCGATAGAATGGGGAAAAAATCCGGAGGAAGTATCAAAACAAGTTCAATTAAAGAGCAACAAATATCGACAAATATAATCAAATCCATAATGGTCTATATATGAAACTTTAACGCAATAGGGCAATAACAAGATGGTCTATATATGAAACTTTAACGCAATAGGGCAATAACAAGATGGATTATTACATCCATATTTTTTTAAAATGAAGTAATATGACACGGAGTTTAGGCAATTTAACTTGTGTAGATAATAAAATCATCAAAAGAATTATCCAAAAGAACTCCCATATTGTCCACACTGCGCTATAGTGATGGAGCGTGATGTGGGCTCAGGGATAAATATAAAAAGCAGGACCCTACGGCATTGAGTCCTTAAAGCTTGTAGGGTCCGACTGAGTAACGGGACTCTTCAGCGAGAGGCCCGCACTATAGCTTCAGCTTAATGTTGGAGTATGTCACTAAAATTAAGAGTTCATTAATCAATATATATTTTATATGAGTTTAAATGTTGTAACTTTGGTTGGTAGGGCAGGTAAAGACCCAGAAGTTAAATTTTTTGAGTCAGGTAGTGTAGTTTGTAAATTTACTTTGGCTGTAAATCGTCGCTCTAAAAAGACTGACCAACCAAACTGGTTTGATTTAGAAATGTGGGATAGAAATGCAGAGGTTGCTGCTGACTATGTTCGTAAAGGTAGCTTGATAGGAGTAAAAGGCTCTTTGAAGTTTGATTATTGGCAAGACCGTAGTACAGGAGTAGATCGTTCTAAGCCAATAATTAAAGTATACCAACTAGAACTACTTGGTTCTAAACGGGATAATGAGCAGGCTGCTCCGGCAAGCTATAATGAATTCTAGGAACCAAAAATTAAATAAAAATTATTGTGAGTGAGTCAACTCGAGAACAAATTCTCACGCTTTGCTAATAGCCACTTAACTATTTTAAAAAAACTATAAAGACGATAAAACGTAATCATGAAGTTTTTGGTTTGTAACCAAATATCTTCTACAGGGTTTTGTTCTGGGGCATTTGGAGCAATTTTTAGACAATTTTTAGTGCAGACAAGTCTACTGTCAATGGTTTCTGGGATTAACTATCTCAGCCTACTTCTTGTTCAGTTAATTTGAGTATTAGTCCTGGGCAAACTTCTAAGAGTAAAGTAAATTGATTAGTAATATATAAAGAAGTTTTGATAGTAGACTAGGTATTAGGGGCTAGTCAATCAAATCTACTAGCAGGATGCTCTTCTGTTAATTTAGGTTTAGCTTATAAGGTAAAAAATGCTCAAATTAAAGGCAGACTTAAAAATATAATAGGTGGCAGGTAATATTTTGGAAGCATTTCAAAATTTATTAGATATTGGTAATTCTCTAGAGTTAGTTGGTTGTGCTTACTATTTACCACATATCTTACTTCAAAAATTAGGTGTAGCAACAAGGCAGGCTTAGATATGAAAGTGCTGAAAGTTATTTTTATTAGTTTTTTTGCAGTTTTACTGCTGAGTGGATGTGTTCAATATGAACTGGGAATAAATTTTCAGAGTCAAACTCACGGTGAGATTGTTCAGCACATTAAACTAGCAAAGAAGTTACAAAATTTTAGTCATGATATAGTTTCTGATTGGTTGAAAAGTATAGAAACTAGAGCTGATAAATTGCAAGGAAAAACTAAAAGAATATCTAGGCAAGAAGTTGTAGTTACAATTCCTTTTCGTAATGGTGCTGACTTGGAAGAAAAATTCAATAGTTTTTTTCAAAACAATGATTCAATAGAATCTAAAAATTATTCCTCAGAAATAGCAGTAGATTTCCCAAAATTAGCATCTCATATTGATGTGAGTCAGAATAATTTTTTTGTAGTATTACGAAATAAATTGAGTATGAATTTAGATTTGCGATTATCTCAATCTGAGAGTAAAGTCACAGTAAATCCAGATGAGTTCTTAGATGTGGGGTTTCAGTTAATTACACCTTGGGGTTTTAGCAATATCACTTCCAGTGAAAATAACATAATATACTATCAAAATGATCGGCAAATTATTTGGAAACTTAAGCCTGGAGAAATAAATTCATTGGATGTGATATTTTGGATTCCAAGCCCCATAGGAATAGGTGCAATTTTAATCAGTTTATTTGTTTATATAGGCATAGCTTTAAAATATCAAATATTACCCACCTTAAGAATAAGTAAAAACTAAATCGCCAGTCTTAAAAAAATAAGGTTCAAAGATATCATAACTTCTAATATAGTAATTGGCAAAAATATATTGAAAATATATTGCCAGTTTATATGTTTCATGTATAAACTAAAGTATAGATAATTCAATCATAAGTTTAAATAAAAACAATGAAGCCGATAAACTTTCTGCTGATTTTTTTAGTTTGTTTAGCATTAGTTATATTTACGTTACAAAATACTCAACTAACTACTATTAAACTTGTTGAAGGTATTGAGTTAGAAGCTCCATTATCTGTAGAACTTGTTATTGCCACAGGATTAGGAGCAGTTCTAGCATGGATTTTCAACTTATGGTCAAGAATGCAACATACCATAGAAAGTTTTGGACAAATGCGAGAAATTCATAGTAGAAATAAGCGCATACAAGAATTACAAGAAGATGTAGAACGATATGAAGAGAAACTCAAACACAAAGCTAGTTTGCCTATAGCAGAAACTTTGTCTGACCCAATCAAATCTACTGAACCAGAAGCTCCTAAATCAAAGTAGAATTAGTTTGGCTATGACTTTTTATTTCATTAGGTACTTGTATTTGGTTCATACTGCCCTTTACTATCCTTAAATTTTTTCACTTTAAATAATCCTGCGCTGATCAGAAAGTGTGGGATTCAAGGTCAACAAATTTCAAGGATAGTCTTATAGTCATTGATATTCAAAAGTATACTTTCTCGAAATCTAGACAATATTCAAAAGTCGAATACCAAATACTCCATAATCGTTGCTGAAATCCTCTGGTATTAGCAGCAAGTTTGTGGTAATAATAGGAATTAATGGTGTTAAAACATAGATACGACCATAGATACAAATCTCGGATAATCTACGTTTTTTAGGTTTAGCAAGCAACAGTAAAGTAGAGAAAAAACTACGACTATGATAATTGGAGTCCCCCAAGTTTCAGACACCCTTTCAGAAGGAATAGCTCTATTAAAAAACCTAGCAGAAAAGGGAGAAATTAATCCTTGGGATGTCCAAGTAATTGAAGTAATTGATCGCTACTTAAGTAAACTTACTCCTGAATCAAATATTTCTGCAAGTGACGATTTTGCTAATTTATCTCAGTCAGGTCAAGCATTTTTGTATGCATCTATATTAGTATGGCTAAAAGCAGATCACCTAGCTAATTCGGAATCATCTGAAAATAATTCCGAGATATCTGAAATAGTACAAATTCCTGAAGCAGAAAATTTTGACACACCAAAAATCACACTAAAACTAGAGCAACAACTGCGTCGTCGCGCTGTAGCTCCTTCTCCTCGAAAACGTAGAGTCACCCTTCAAGAATTAATTGAGCAGTTACAGCTTATTGAAGCTGCTATAGAAGCCAGAAAAGCGCGCCCTTGTACTCGCAAGACTTCTTCAAAAGTACGAGGGCAAACGGCAAAAATAATTGCTGAATTAGCTCATCAGGAAAATTTAGTAGAAACAGCTACAGAATTAGAAGAGTTTCTTTATGAAGAATTGCCAGAGAGAAGTGAAAGTTGGTTAGAGTTTGAAGATCTTTTAGAATTGTGGTCTTCAAGATTACAGTTGAAAGCTGAAAAACAACAAAATCAACAGGTGAATGTCCAAGTTAATTCTGATCGAGTCGGTGCATTTTGGGCATTACTCCTACTTTCCGCTCAGTCTAAAGTGGAGTTATCCCAAGAGGAATTTTATCAAGAAATTAAAATCCGTACTATTTCATCACATTCCCAAGAGCAAAAAATTTTTGAGGATAAAATTTAATCCAATGAATGGCAATATATAGTTATTTTAAATAAGAATGAAACATTTTTTTTCTACTGAAACTTAGTTATAGCAAGAAATGTTTGTCTCCAACCTAAATTAAATAACCATAGTACATTGACATCCTCCCCGGTCTCAAGGCACGGGGAAACAGCCGAGCTTTAGACCCTCGGCGGGTTGACATCTCAGCGGCTGCTACTACTTTTGGTTGTAAAAATTCAAAAACAAGAAATAAAGTACAAAATTCTTGCCCATTACCTATGGCCTAGTCCTTCTAGCCCAAAAGTAGCCATATTTTGGACAGTATGAAAATAGGATTATTATACAGGGTTAGCTCATATAAAATTTTATTGATAAATAAATACTTTTATAATCTGCTTGCAATTATAGCTTTTCAAGGAATTATCAGCATCACAGAATTTTTATATTATCAGTTTTCTTGCTTAACAATTGGAATGTATTTTTGTGATTAAATCAATCCAAAAACTTTTCTCAGTAATAGGATCAGAAAAGATACTATTTGTCAATAATTGTTCAGATGACCTGACCCTGGATTACTATATTTAGCAGGTGGATCTACCGCAAATTGCAAATATGAAGTACAAATATTAAAAATTATATGTTTCCAGTGTGGTCATTTTGCGAGGGATAGGTGTACCTCACCAAAGTGAAATCCGCTTTTCATAAACATTAAAACAACAATCTAAAAAAAACTATAAGTAACTTTTAAACTGCTTCTCACAGTTTTTAATTTCCATGGTTTTATGCTTGTTGAAGTCAAGTTTTAACAGAGTTGGTAGTGTAGGTTTAGAACAGAGATAATTGATATTTTAGTATTTTTGGTATTTTTAAAGTTAGAGGAGACTAAAATGAAAGCCATGATTCTGGCCGCTGGTAAAGGAACTCGTGTTCGTCCAATTACTTATCGCATTCCTAAACCGATGATTCCTATTCTGCAAAAACCAGTAATGGAATTCCTTGTAGAGTTGCTTCGTCAACATGGTTTTAACCAAATTATGGTTAACGTTAGCCATTTAGCAAAGGAAATAGAGAACTATTTTCGTGATGGGCAAAGATTTGGGGTCAATATTGCTTATTCTTTTGAAGGGCGGATTGAGGATGGAAACTTGATTGGGGAGGCACTGGGTTCTGCAGGTGGTATAAGGCGAATTCAAGATTTTTATCCTTACTTTGATGATACTTTTATAGTTCTTTGTGGTGATGCTTTAATAGATTTGGATTTGACCGCAGCACTCAAGTGGCATAAAGAAAAAGGATCTATGGCCACTGTGATTATGAAGTCTATTCCTCGTGAACAAGTCTCTAGTTATGGTGTTGTAGTGACAGATGAAACAGGGCGAATTCAATCTTTTCAGGAGAAACCAAAGATTGGAGAAGCTCTTAGTACTAATATTAATACTGGTATTTATATTTTTGAGCCAGAGGTGCTTGATTATATTCCGTCTGGTGTTGAGTTTGATATTGGTAGTCAGTTATTTCCCAAGTTAGTAGAGATAGAAGTCCCCTTTTATGGGGTGGCAATGGATTTTGAATGGGTGGATATTGGTAAGGTGCCGGACTACTGGCAAGCAATTAGAGATGTACTAATGGGGAAAGTCAAAAATGTTTCTATTCCTGGTATGGAAGTTTCTCCAGGAATTTATACAGGTTTAAATGTGGCCGTTAACTGGGATCAGATAGATATTAAGAGACCTGTTTATATTGGTAGTATGACCAGGATTGAAGATGGTGCCAAAATTGTTGGGCCTAGTATGATTGGTCCAAATTGCTGGATTTGTAGTGGTGCGACTGTTGATAGTAGTGTTATATTTGAGTATTCTCGTTTAGGCCCAGGAGTTCGCTTAGTTGATAAGTTGGTGTTTGGCCGTTATTGTGTGGATAAGACTGGAGCATCTATTGATGTTCAAGCTGCTTCACTTGATTGGCTAATTACTGATACTCGTCGTCATCCTTTACCTTCTCCTCCTCCTGGAGATCATAAAACAATTAATGACATTTTACAGGAAAATGGAGTTTAATTGTTGGTGGCCCTGCTTCCTTAAGGATAGATGTGGATGAACAACGGCTAGAAAAGTAGCAATAAGTAAGAATTACAGGGTTGGATCGGACAAATGATGTACAAGCCGTAAATAGTAAAACTCTTATAGTGCTGACTAAATGTCTACCTCATGGGCACCGCCTGATAACAAATTTCTAGATGTTTGTTACAAATATTTAGGTTTTTTATACTAGTTCAGAACTTACCCAGAATCACCTTATTCAGTAGGGATGTTTCAGTTTTAGAGAACTTTCGGCCGTTAACCCCTACAGAAGATGGCTTGCTATTTGATATGCCTACGTAGGGCTGTAGTTATCATATTAAATCTGATTTACATAGGAGGCTTATTAAAAGGGCAAAGCACTTATACTCTCTAGTAATAGGCAGAAGGGTAAGAAGGACTTAAGCCAGGAGGCAGGAGGTATAGTCGTTTAACTTGAGATTGAGACAAGCATTTCTTTCTATGAAATAATTTCAGAAAAAAAAATGTTTCATTCTTAAATTAAATAACTATAAAAGGACCAGAAGTCTTTAGACAAACTAGGTTTTCGTCAGCGGATTTGGTATTGTAATCCAGGTTTCCCTGGGATTTTTATGCTATATTTTGAAGTTTGTTAGGAGCATATAATCGTCAAGATTAAGGTTAATAAATCTATTTGGATATAGCAATCCTAAATCCGACATATAAAATCACTAGCCTTCTTAAAAAATAGCTCCAACTTTTGTTCCTTCAGCATGACTACCTCCTATCTTCTAGCCACACATTTCTCTTACTCTTCAGATAAGATTGCTATAGTATTCCATGAATTAATCAAGGAAAAAATTAATAATTAAGGAATAATAACCTTGAGTTTTAATCCCGATTTATGTCGCAATGAAAGCGAGGTAGAAAGTAAGCTAATTGTCAGTTATCTACTGCCGAAATTAGGGTATGGTATCGAACATTGGCATCAAGAAGTAACCTTAGGTAGTATTCGTTTAGATTTTTTATCATTTGCTACCCAGGAATTACCTTTTCGTTTGGATGGTGATTCCCCTTTAGCTTTAGTTATAGAGGCAAAACATCCCAAACAAAATTTAGACGGCCATCAACGAAAACTCAGGCGTTATTTAATACGTATGAATGTAAGATATGGCTTGTTAACTAATGCTAAAGAAATTAGAATTTATCAGAGAGAAGGAAATGATATTGAGTTATTGTTTAAGTGTTGGGGAAATGAAGTTGATGACAAAATAGAAGAAATTAGAGAATTAGTAGGTCGAGATTATTTAAGACTAAATATCAAACCTAAGATACCAGGAAGTGATCATAATACTAATAAATATGATGCCAAACAAATTATTAGTAATACACAAGAGAATTATGCAAAATCGGTAAATATTGAAACCGAGTCTAATCAAATTAATCAAAGTAGGATAAATTCTATGAAAGTAATTGCTGTATATCACAATAAAGGTGGAGTCGGAAAAACGACAACAGTAGTTAATTTATCTGCTGCTTTGAGTAAAAAAGGTTATCGAGTTTTGGTTATAGACTTAGATAGTCAGGCGAATACAACTTTTGCAACTGGTCTAATTAAATTTAGTGATGAGCAATTTGATGATATAAAAGACTCCTATATTTATCATGTTTTGAGGTATGATGAATATTCTAGTATTTCGGAAGTATCTCGAGTTTCTAGGTTTAATGATCCAGAAATTGATGTAGTTCCTTCTCATATAAATTTAATGGATGTTGAAGGTGAGTTGAACAGTTTAAGAAGTACTCAAACTGCACTAATAAAAAAATTAAAACTCGTAGAAGAAAAATATGATGTTGTTCTAATAGATACCCCACCTTCTTTGAATTTATATGCCTTTGTTCCTTTAGTCAGTGCTAACTATTTAATTATTCCTTCAGACTTAAAACCATTTGCTAATCAAGGTTTATCTAATGTTAAAAATTATCTTCAGCGGGATGTTAACCCCTTTCGGCAAATGATGAATAAACCAGATATAGAAATATTAGGTGTACTGCCTTGTAAAATTAACCCTAATCATAGATTTGTACAACATACATTACCAAAACAGATTCAAGCAGTTTCTAAGCGTTACGAGCTTAATATTATGGAAACGGTTATATTTCAAAGAGAAGAACTTGCTAGGTGTGTTGATAAAACTCGTGAAGTTGGAGATTTGTTGATACCTGAACCTAGCTCTATATTTGACTATGCACTAGATTCTTCTTCTTGCCAAGAGTTTGAGTCATTAGCAGAAGAAGTATTAAACAAAATTGGACTACAATAATGTTATTATCTCCAGAATTTGTACTTGTAAAAGAAATTACTTCTAATGTGCCTCGTTCCCAATTTTCAGAGTCAGATTTAGAACAAGCCGCTGGATTGATTTTAAAAGCAGAAGGTACAATTAAACCTCTAGTTGTGCGTACTATTGGTTGGGAATCTTATGAAGTAGTTGACGGACATTTTGAGTATTATGCAGCAGTTAGAGCAAAAGAAATAAATCCTCGTGATGGGGAAAGAATAGGAGCTTTTATCATTGAAGGTGATAAGGCAAAGGCGTTAGAAGAGCAGGTGAAAATGTTGAGAAATATTTCTCCTGTATCTGAAAATTCTATAACTCAAGAAGAAGGTACAATCAATTTAAGTAATTTAGCTAAGTTGCTTGATAAAAAATTGCAACCAATAATAACGAATTTAGATCGGCTAAATACTTTATCTTCCAATGATTCTGAATTTAAAGAAAATAGTATCATAGAGGAAAAACTGGAGAATATCGAAAGTAAAGTTGACCAGTTATTACCCAAAACAAATATCATAGAAATTGAGGAACTTCTGAACAAGCAATTAGAAGTTATACGTCAAAAAATTAGTCATTTATCTCAGCCAGAAGCTTTATCTCTATTAACAAAAACTCAAACAGCTTTAAGTAGACAAGTAAAAGCTATTGATCGTGAATCTAATCAACTACAAAGAGTCAATTTGTTAACGGTAGAAACAGAAGCGGAAATTAAACAAGCTTTCAAGCGAGTTTTTAAATCAACAGTAGGAGGAACTGAGGCATGGACAGCAATCAAATATTGGCGAAAATCAGATAAAAAGCTGACATGGGAAAATTTAGAAAAGTCAGCAAAAATAGGTCATCAAGATAAAATACGAAGATTTTCAGATAGGGTTTACAAAAAGTTAAAAGAGATTGGCTATATACCTGATTAACTGTGAAAAAATAATTGCTGATTATTTATTAATCAGCTTGGCTTTTAATATTTGGCGATCGCATCTCTGCCCAAACAAATACCAAATATCCCTAACTTTAGTTGAGGTATAACAATGAGTACTCACATATTTACATATTACTATCGTCTTTAAATGTAGTACAAATTTCTGCTTCTATTACCAATATTTTCACATATATTACATTAGTAGCAATTTGTCCTATGTAAACAACTAGCGCAGGTTGCCATAACATAGCTTACTTCCCGCAAGGGTAACCTAACTTCTGCCTAAATTGTATAGCAATCAGGAATGCCATTTAAGTACTGGTGTAAAATTAATTATAGTCGTTTCGTTGGGAGAATTGAGACAAGTGTCTCTTGCTATGAAAGTATTTCAGGGGAAATATGTCTCATCCTTATTTAAATAACTATACATATCCATAGAGGCCTAATTCTTTACCTCACAGATAATTAAAATAGGTAAATAATTTTGCTTAGGTACTTATGAGATATTTAAGAACAATTAATATCAATAAAAATCCTTTTATATTCTGACTCCTAACTCTTAACTGCCACTAAAATCTTGCAACTGAAATATAATTTTTATATGTTGGAAACACATAACATAAACTTATAATAATTATCAATAAATTCCAGAATATTTAATGATAATTAATCAAGAAAAGCCAGAAGAAGAATGGTTGAGAAATTGTCTAAAATTTCATCCGAACGTCCCGGAGCAAAACCCCGTTGAAGGTCTTTGGTTACAAGCTAAAAAATTCATAAGACAAACTGTTCATTTTACAGTTTTTTTAAAGTAGTTAAGTTTTTTACAGATGCTCAAATATTCGACTTTCCCAAACTTTTTCAGTATGGAATTTTGCCACAACCAGTGAGCAGATTGCTATATTAGTCAATAGTATGTATAAATAGCTTTAATATCATTTATATCTACTGAATTTATTGTTAATCGCTTAAATAAGTGTAACTACTAAGACTACTTTCATGATTTTGTAGTAGCATTTTTCCTCCGAACGTCCCGGAGCAAAACCCCGTTGAAGGTCTTTGGTTACAAGCTAAAAAATTCATAAGACAAACTGTTCATTTTACAGTTTTTTTAAAGTAGTTAAGTTTTTTACAGATGCTCAAATATTCGACTTTCCCAAACTTTTTCAGTATGGAATTTTGCCACAACCAGTGAGCAGATTGCTATATTAGTCAATAGTATGTATAAATAGCTTTAATATCATTTATATCTACTGAATTTATTGTTAATCGCTTAAATAAGTGTAACTACTAAGACTACTTTCATAATTTTGTAGTAGCATTCGGGATTCTTTAAGGGTAATGTTTTCTTCTTGTAAAGCTTCCTCAGTTTGACAGCGAATACTTTCAATCAAACTATCAGAATTATACTGAACATAATTCAATACTTCTGTCATTGTGTCTCCTTTAACAACATGTTCAATTTTGTAGCCAGAAGGGGTTAATTTAATATGTACAACATTGACATCACCAAACAAGTTATGAAGATTACCCATTATTTCTTGGTAGGCACCTCCAAGAAACATTGCTAAATAGTAAGGTTCAAAGACAGAAATAATTTCTTTAGCAGAATTTTCTAGTTTTTCAATAGAAGAATATTGGGAAGATTTATTACTAACTTGCAGAGGATGTAATTCTAGTAATGATTTAATATCTCGTAAATCAATAAATCGATCAATCTTTCCATCACTATCGCAAGTCAGGTCGGCTAATATAGCTCTTTCAGTAGGTTTTTCATCTAACCTATGTATAGGCATGATTGGAAATAACTGATTAATCGCCCAACTATCAGGAGCAGATTGAAAAACAGAAAGATTAATATAGTAAATAGATGCCATAACTCTTTCTAGTTCTTCTAAATCATCTGGAACATATTCAGAGGTTTTTAATATTTCTTGAATTTTGCTAAAACATCCCCAATATAGTTGCTCTACTTTTGCTCGTTCACTAATACTAAGGTATCCAAAATTAAATAGACTAATAGATTCTTCTTTGAATTGAATTGCATCATGATATGCTTCCTGATAATTCTTTTTGTTAATAGATTGATAAGTTTCATAGAGGTTTTGTAAAATTAAATGTTCATCTTTGCGAATAACTGGTGGTTCTTCCTTCGGAATTTGACTAATTCCTAATACATCAAAAACTAGAACTGATTGATGGGACACAACTGCTCTACCACTTTCACTAACTAATATTGGAGGTAATATATTTTTATCTTCACAAGCTTCTTTAACTTCTGCCACAATATCATTAGCGTAGTTCTGCGTATCATAGTTTTTAGAAGCATAAAAATTTGTTTTAGAACCATCATAGTCAACTGCTAAACCACCCCCTACATCTAAGTATTTCATATTCGCTCCTAGTTGAGCTAATTCCACATAAATTTGACTGGCTTCTCTAATAGCATCTTTAATCACACTAATTGAAGAAATCTGAGAGCCAATATGAAAATGTAAGAGTTGTAAAGAATCTAAAATACCCGCACCTTTTAACTGATTTACAACTTCAATTATTTCAGGAATATTCAATCCAAATTTTGCGCGATCGCCTGTAGTTCCTGCCCAACGACCCATACCTTTAGTGCTTAGTTTGACCCGAACTCCTACTACAGGCCTAATATCTAGTTTTCGACTAGCTTCTATTACTAATTGTAGTTCTTCTACCTGTTCAATTACGATTATTAGTATTTTCCCTAATCTTTGAGCTAGCATTGCTGTTTCAATATATTCTCGGTCTTTATAGCCATTACAGATTATTAGTGCCTCAGTGGTCTTCAAAGTAGCTATAGCAATTAATAATTCTGGTTTTGAACCTGCTTCTAAACCAAATTTATGAGGTTTACCAAATTCAACTACTTCCTCTACTAACTGACTATTTTGATTACACTTTACAGGAAATACGCCTCTATATACATTCTTATACTTGTAGCGAGCGATCGCTTTAGAAAAACAAGCATTTAACCTTTCAATTCTATCTTCAAGAATATCTGAAAATCTAATAATTAATGGTACCCCTATATTTCTTTGTTTAATAGATTCAACAAGTTCGTATAGGTCTAAAGAACCTCCTAAATCACCTTTAGGGGAAACTGTGATATGACCAGCAGAATTAATTGAAAAATAAGGATTACCCCACTCTAGTATTCTATATAACTTCTCACTATCCTCAATTTTCCATATTTTTTTTGCCTCGCAGTTGATATCATTAGTATTGGTTTCATCTGTTTGAGAAGTATTAGGTAATAATTTATGGTTTGAAATATCAGCAGAATTTTGATTTATAGTTGAGTGTAAATCCATTTTATATTTTAATTTCGATAGACTAAATTTGAGATAATTTGAACTTAATGAGTATGGCTATAAAAGTTATAAAAAAATTATAGTGCTATAGCCTAAACTATGATTCACTTTGTATTGTAGAGTATTACTATAGAATAAATTTTTGAGGAGTATCAGTTTGATTGATGAAGAAGGACTGAAGGAACGGACCTTTATAGCGATTAAACCGGATGGTGTCCAAAGAGGACTTGTGGGCCAGATTGTCAGTCGCTTTGAAACAAAAGGTTTTACCCTAGTCGGCCTGAAAATTATGACGGTAACTAAGGAACTTGCTGAAAAACACTATGATGTTCACAAAGACAAACCATTTTTTCGTAGTTTAATAGAATTTATTACATCTGGTCCTGTAGTAGCAATGGTTTGGGAAGGTGAAGGAGTTGTAGCTTCTGCGAGAAAAATTATTGGGGCAACTAATCCTTTGACCGCTGAACCTGGTACAATTCGCGGTGACTATGGAATTAGTGTTGGCCGTAATCTAATACATGGTTCTGATGGGATTGAGACTGCTAAGAAGGAGATTAGTCTTTGGTTTACAGAAGAAGATTTAGTATCATGGAAGCCTTGTTTAACTACCTGGATTGTTGAAAAAGATAGTTAAAATTGTTTTGAACTGAAATATACTGAACAAGGTCATAATTTGAGGAACATTGAAGAAATAAAGTCCTTATTAAATCTCAAATTTCAAACTTTTAAGAAAACTCAAGTTATCACCTAATAAAGTATATCTGTTAGTTAGCTCTCTAATTTAGAGGGCTAACTATCGTTCTAGGAAGTAGAGAATAGAAAAAAAGGATAAAATTTAATATTTGTTTCAATTTGTAACAATAGCAGTCTATTAATTTGTAATTTGTAAATTACAGGTAAAATGTGAAGAGTTGACTGCAAAGTAAACTACAAACATTAGGAGTTCTGAAATATGCCTTTATCTGATCCCCAAGTATTAGTTGCTCTAGTAATTGCTCTAATACCAGGAATATTAGCATTCCGACTTTCAACCGAGCTGTACAAATGATATACTCCCTACTGCGAATGGTCGGGTATTTTCACTCTTTCGGGAGACCCTAGCAGGGGTATAAACCTCTGACCCAATATATTCATACTCTATGAGTTTTTTCCTGTCTGTCTGACGGTACTTAATCCTCTTTTTTTAGACATTTGGGCTGCTGCCACATCCCTATCGGTAGTATACTCACAACTACAACAGGAATGACCTCAGTCAGATAGCTTCTTTTTACGAAAGTTCGCGTCGCACTGGAGATAGATTTGGCCTTCCCATACTGATACTTGGTTTATGAAAGTAGCATCGAAATATAAAGCCTTCCTAGAAGGATATTACTCTAAACCCAGGATTTTCAGTGAAAACTACTGGGGCAGGTTTTTCTGTAGAAGACTGATGATTAGTTAATATTAACTAGTCATCTGTAGTAATCCTATCTCAAGAGTGAAAAAAATAGGAGACAGGAAGCAGAAGGTAGAATCTGCAGGTTTGAAGCTATTTTTAAGACTTCATGTGATTTGAGAAATAATTTAGAATTGCTAGAAAATAATCCTAAGTCACATTAGAAAAGGTATCATATAGTAGTCGAATCAGGTAAGCTAAACAATTGTACTTTCTCTACATACCTCATTAATCTTCAAAATCATTTAGGATTACTATATCTACGTTTTTTTATCACTTACAATTGTAACTTTGTTTTGTCTTTTTTCAGGATAACTTTCGGTAACTAAAAATTAATTATGTCAGTAATTAATCATTTCTTCATTTACAGATAGGTTAATCTAAAAAATGGAAACATTATATTTGATTAACTTACCCTATAAATAAAGTATGCAAGCTACTAAATCTGTTCAATTTTCTGGAGTTTCTCAGAATCAACCTAGTGTAGTCAAACAACGAGTTTTCTCTAAACAACAAAAGTCTACTTATATAGTAGAGACAACACTTGAAAGTACAGCAAAATTATTAACCAATATCTTGATTTCTATTTGTGTTACTTCAGCTTTATTAAAATTATTACCTCATTATCTATCTATTCAAGAAAAACTACAAGTTATAGAATCTGAAATTGAAGGGACAACAGAGAGATTGAAAAATGATCAGGAAAAATTTAGTCGTTATTTTGACCCTAGTCAAACTAAGACTATTATGCAAGAGCAAAGTAACCAGGTGGAGTCTGATCAAATACCTATAATTTGGCTAAAAGATAATAGTATTAAACCAAAATCAGAATCCAATTCCTATCTATAGTTATTGATTATTTTAGTTCCACCCCGGCCTAAAGGCACAGGAGTCGCAACCGAGCCGTAGCTCCTCGGCGGGTTGACGTTTTAAGGGCTGCCACTACTTTGGTAGTAGTCTTGCACTTGTCTCCAGGTCAGCTTTTTGTCTCGGATTGCCCAACCGCGACTAATATATTTCTTGTCAACTGAAGAGAACGATAACATGACCTGTGAAAAAAATCAACTAAAAAGCAGCCCGCTTATGGGCGAGGCTTTAAACCCAATTTTTCGGTAAAGATTCAGCTTTCAGCTTTTAAGCATATTCAAGTAGCCACTTTACCATGATTATGGTTAGAGTCATGCTGCTTCATGAAAACTATACAAACCTAGACAGGCTTGCTGTTCAATTCCTGCTTCTACCAAGGGAGACGGCACCTTCAAGTCCACAGGCGTTCACCGATAAGCTATCGGCATTTTTTGTCCAATTTTCGAGATTGATTGACCCATTCAAGTCCCTGTCCATAACTTGCCCACAATTTTGACAAT
>JAKQYE010000116.1 GCA_023356605.1 Trichodesmium sp. MAG_R02
ATAAAAGACATACAAATTTTTTTGAATTTAAAGGACTTAAGCTTACCTTTATTCTGGTTCCCTAAAGTTTACGATTATGCTCCAAAATTTATTCAAATCTGACTCAGGATTAGTATTAATAATAGATAGGACTCAGTGGCAAAATACTAATATATTAATGATTAGTGTGGTTTGGAAAAAAAGGGCTTTGCCTATATATTGGCATATTTTAAGTCATAAAGAAGCTGGTAATTTAACAGAATCAAAAGCAGTAAGTCCTCCAGTTATAAGATTATTAAAAAGCCAGAAAATCTGGATAACAGCAGATAGAGAGTTTCATAGTATTTTTCTATCCCACTGGTTGAAAAAATATCAGAGGTCAGATGTATATTTTGTTTTGAGATAAAAAAAGTCAACCATGATTAAACGAGGTAAAAAATATTGTAAACTCTCAGAATTAAAAGTAAATGTCGGTGAAGCTAAACTGTTATTGAACAAAAAAATAACCAAAATTTTGAAGGTAAAAACTTACATTCCGCACGTCAAAATGTAGTATATCAGACATGCTATTGAAAGCCTTGCCTGATAATAACTATGTAGTATATCAGATATGCTATTGAAAGCCTTGCCTGATAATAACTATGAAGTTTGTAAGTAAAAATACATATTACATAAACTATTGATAGTTATTAGCAAGAATAGAGGCTGTAATCCACCTTCTTCGTTAAAAATACTTTTGTAGCATATTTGAAGGACGGAATGTGGGATATAACTTGTGTACAGGCGAATAGCCATTCGCCCCGACTTTTGACTTCATTTAGCTGTCACCAACCCCATAGGCAACCGCTTCAACGAAAGTCGCTCATTTTGAATATCCACAAAAATAGTATCACCATCATTAAATTCACTACGCAAAATACTTTTAGCAATTTGTGTTTCCAACTCTCGCTGAATTGCCCGCTTTAAAGGTCGAGCCCCATACACCGGATCATACCCAACATCTGCCAAAAAATTAATAGCAGCATCAGCAAGCTTCAATGACATCTTACGTTCAGCCAACCTTCTCTCTAAACGCAGAACCTGTAACTGCACAATTTCTCGTAACTGCTCCTTCTGTAACCCATGAAAAATAATCGTTTCATCAATACGGTTTAGAAATTCTGGGCGGAAAGCAGCACGCAACGCCTCCATTACCCGACCCTGCATTTGCTCATAATCATCAGTAACATCTAAAATATACTGAGAACCAATATTACTCGTCATAATAATCACACTATTCTTAAAATCAACCTTGTGACCTTGACTATCAGTAACCCGCCCATCATCCAAAATTTGCAGCATAATATTAAACACATCCGGATGTGCTTTTTCAATTTCATCAAACAAAATCACCGTATATGGGCGACGGCGAATAGCTTCAGTTAACTGACCACCTTCATCATAACCCACATATCCAGGAGGTGCCCCAATTAAACGAGATACAGAATGTTTCTCCATATACTCAGACATATCTATACGCACCATCGCATCTTCAGTGTCAAATAAATATGCGGCCAATGCCTTTCCTAACTCTGTTTTACCAACACCAGTCGGACCCAGGAAAATAAAACTAGCAACTGGACGCTTCGGGTCAGCCAAACCTGCACGCGATCGCTGAATAGCATCAGAAACAGCGCTTACAGCTTCATTCTGCCCAATAACTCTCTTATGCAACTCCCCTTCAAGATGCAGCAGTTTTTCTTTTTCCGACTCTACTAACTTACTGATAGGAATACCAGTCCACTTAGAAATAATCTCAGCAATATCAGCTTCTGTTACCTCTTCTCGTAACAAAGTCTGACCACTAGTTTGAGTTGTTGCCAGTTTGGCCTCTGCTTCCTCCACCTGTTTCTGTAGACTAATCAGTATACCATATTTCAACTCAGCAGCACGGTTAAGGTCATAATTTCGTTCTGCTTGCTGAATCTCAATATTAACTTTATCAATTTCTTCCTTAACAGTCTGAATTTTACCAATGATACCTTTTTCTGATTCCCACTGAGCATTAAGAGTCCGTTGCCCCTCTTTCAAATTTGCTAAATCTTTTTCTAGCCTTTCTAACCTTTCTTTAGAAGCAGTATCACTTTCCTTTTGCAAAGATAACTTCTCCATTTCCAGTTGGAGAATTTTGCGGTCAATTTCATCAAGTTCCTCAGGTTTAGAGGTAATTTCCATTTTAAGTTTAGCAGCAGCTTCATCCACCAAGTCGATCGCCTTATCAGGGAGGAAGCGATCGCTAATATATCTAGTAGATAAAGTAGCAGCAGCAACTAAAGCACTATCAGAAATTTTCACACCGTGATGTACCTCATAGCGTTCTTTAAGACCCCGTAAAATTGAGATAGTATCTTCCACACTAGGTTGATCAACATAAACTTGTTGGAAACGACGTTCTAAAGCAGCATCTTTTTCAATGTATTTACGATACTCATCAAGAGTTGTCGCCCCAATACACCTCAGTTCTCCCCTAGCCAACATTGGTTTCAGCAAATTACCTGCATCCATTGCCCCTTGAGTTGCACCTGCTCCGACAACGGTGTGAATTTCATCTATAAACAAGATAATTTTGCCCTCTGAGTCAGTAACTTCTTTAAGAACAGATTTCAGACGCTCTTCAAATTCACCCCGAAATTTAGCACCAGCAATTAATGCACCCATATCTAGAGCAATAAGTTGGCGGTTTTTCAGAGACTGAGGAACATCTCCAGCGATGATCCTTTGGGCTAAACCTTCAGCGATCGCCGTTTTCCCAACTCCAGGTTCACCTATTAAGACTGGGTTATTTTTAGTACGACGACTAAGTATTTGAATAGTACGTCGAATTTCGTCGTCACGCCCAATAACCGGGTCAAGTTTACCTTCAAGAGCAAATTCTGTAAGGTCGCGACCGTATTTTTCCAGAGCTTCGTATTTACCTTCAGGATTTTTGTCTGTTACTTTTTGGTTACCTCGAACTTGGGAAATCGTTTCTTTTAGCTTGACTTCATCTAATTTGAATTCTTTATAGAGATTTTTGCCAAAGCGATCATCTTTCTGGTAAGCGAGTATCAGATGTTCGATAGATATATATTCATCTGTGTATTCTTGGCGATATTTTTCGGCATTATCTAATAAAGTATCCAGACTGCGACCTAAGTAAATATTATTGGGTGTATTTTTAACTTTCGGTTGACGACTAATAAAGGTATCTGTGTATTCTTGTACTTTAGCAGTTGAAACACCTGCTTTATTAAATAGACTCGTTGCCAGTCCATTCTGTTCTAACAAAGCTTTCATTAGGTGTTCAGCTTCAATTTGTTGATTTTGAGAAGTTTTAGCAATATCAGGGGTACGCGATATTGCTTCCCAAGCTTTTTCTGTGAATTGGTTAGGATTATTTGGCTGCATAATTTCTTGTTTTTTTGTCTATAGGTTATATTATTCTTTAATCTTAACTTGTAGCTCTGAATAAGTTTTAGTAGAAAAAACCGTTTTTTATTATTGGGTCTCCACCATTGGTTGGAACTTTGATAAAATTTAGCTAATTTTCTTTTTATCCAATCAAATACTGTTCATTTCAGTTATCAGTACCTCTCAATAAAGCCAGAGCACTGAAATACTGAATCAAATATTTTTTTCATTCCCTTAAAAGGCGAAGCTTTAGGCCTTGTTGTTATATTAATACTCTTTCAGGAAACCAAACAGTAAATTTGGAGCCTTTTCCAAACTCACTTTTGACAGTAATTTCTGCTCCCATTCTCTCACATAAACGTTGACATATTGCTAATCCTAAACCAGTACCACTATACCTACGAGTAGTAGAAGCATCTGCTTGAGTAAAAGGTTTAAATATATGTTTTAACTGTTCTTCTGTCATACCAATACCAGTATCAATTACCCTAAAAACTATATAATTATTTTCATTACTTAATAACGTTGTATTGTTATTTTGATTATTTTTTTGTTGATTATTTTTGACTTTTTCTGCACTGAGTGTAATTACACCATCCTCTGTAAATTTAGCTGCGTTACCTAGTAAATTAATAAGTATCTGTCTCACTTTTTGCATATCTGCATACATACTACCCAGATTTTCTCCTAAAAGTAATTCAAATTTGTTGCGGTTTTTTTCAGTCAGATTTTTAGCTGTAGAAAACACATCTTCAACTAACTTATTAACCTCAATACTTTCTAAATAAAGTGTAACTTGACCTGCTTCTATTTTAGAAATATCTAAGATATCACTAATCATTTCAAGGAGGTTTGTACCGGCTAACTTAATTCTTTCTAGATCGGGAATAAAATCTTCATATCCTGCTTCCAAAGCATCCTCATAAAGAAGATCACTATAACCAATAATTGCATTTAGAGGTGTGCGCAGTTCGTGACTCATGGTAGCTAGAAAAGCACTTTTGGAACGGTTTGCTGCTTCTGCTTTGAGTTTAGCTTCCTGGAGTTGCTCTGTGTATTCTGCTACTTTACCAATTAACTCATTTAGAGATACTGTTAATTCTCCTATTTCATCATTTGTGCTTACAGGCAGTTGGAGTTCAAAGTTAGCTTCCTCTGTAACTTGTTCAGCAACTTTAGTTATTACTTTTAAGGGAGTTGTAATCGAGTTTGTGGTATAGATGGCAATTATTACTGCAGTTGTTACCGACAGTAGGAGGCTAGCTACTGATATTTGTGTTCCCAATTCTTCTACTTTTTGATAATCTTTATATTCTTGTTCTACTCTCTGATGAGCTAGTATTGCTAATTTTTCTGAATCTTGTGATAATTTATTTAGTTCCATAGTAAACTGACTGCTAGTAATTTCACTCAGTAATACCAGGGGCGAACTTTCTACTTTTGTTTGAGGCGATATTTGTTTAATTTCTTGAACTAAATTTTCTAATTGCTGAATATGAACTTTTAGGGGATTAAAATAGGTTTGGATAAATTCTTGAAGCTGAAGGTAATCCATGTTTTCATAGACACTTTCATCTCTGGTGTTTAGTATTGATTCAAGTTGTTTAAAAATTGTATTAACCTCATAAAAACTTGATAATTCTAGGGATATTTGTTTTTCTAAAATTGATAAATTATTATTGTTTATGGGAAAATCTTTCTGAATTAGAATTATTTCTTTGTTAATAAGAATAACTTTTAAGACTTTTTTCGTAATTCTTGTCAGTAATTCTACCTTTTCTTTACCTTGTATTATATTGCTTCTAACTTGATATTTATAATTGAATTCTAATATTAGACCAGTCAAAACTCCAAAGGAAGCAATACTGATTGTTAGAGCATAGCCAAATCCTATTTTTTTTCTGATTCCTATACTACTCAGTAAACGTTTAAATCCTCTTTCTTGCTGATTTATAGATTGTTTTTTTAATCTGGAAGTTAATGACATTTGCCGTGGTATTCCTTAGCCCTAATCATATATAGCAATCCTAAATTGGTTGTAATAATCTTTGTAACCATTAATTTCAACTGAGGGCCTTTTACGTTCTAATTCCTTACTTCTAATCTGGCACCAAAATATTACAACTTAAACGGTATAAACTGAACCCCTGATTCTATTATTAGCTTTAAGTACCATTAGTTTGTAGAATTAGTTACACCCATAGCCTTAACCCGAAGTTAGGTTAAATAGGATTGTTATAAGTAAGTATAAATAGACGTTTCGACAAAAAATATGAAAAAGAACCTATAAACAACTTATACACTGCTTCTCACCGTTTTAAATCTCCATTAATATTTGACATTAAGATAACCATTTAGTATTAAAGTTAATTTCTAATGTCTACAAAAATAACTCTTTTTCCGGAATCAATTTTTTTTTATTTATTTTTGACAGAACTTAAATACATATAATTCCTCTGGTAGCTTAGACCCTACATCAAGTTCAACACTTTTAGGCACAAAGAAAACCATACCAAATTCACATTTTTCAGTTGTACATTTATCTGGTCGTGCAGTGATTTTATAATCACTCTTTTCAGTGGGAGTAAAAGAGATAACCGGAATACCATCCTGTTTTTCATCATTTGCTATTTTGTTACCTTTTTGATTTTTCAGAGTTAAATTTAAGTCACTACAATTATTATCACATACTCCAAGTATAGTGTAAGATATATTAGAGGATAACTTTGCTGTAAATGGTGCTTCTACTTTCTCCTTAATCTTTCCAATCAGTGGCAAAAATACTAATTTTCTACCAGCTTTTTCTTGTGCTTCTACTGTCTCCTTCAATTTACATATTACTTGTTCTTGTTCAAGACTAAGTTCTATGGTCGCAGCACTTGCAACCATTGCACCACCTAATATCAAACCTATTCCACCTAAAACTAATTTTTTGGCATCCATTAATTTACTCAAGGAAAAATTTTTAGTCAACTACAGTCAGGAGTCTAACATACTTTTGTACAACAATAGGGGGTAAGGAATAAGGAACTGGAGTGAGTAGGGCAGTGGGGGAGTGAGGTAGTAGGGGAAAAGTAGAGGGGTGGGAGAGTAGGAGAGAAGCAAACTTGGGAATAATAACACACTTGGAGAGTGCTAATTATCAAAAAGATTATTCAATCTATTAATTACTTAATATACTTAATAATTAAACTATTGCTTAAATATAACATTATTTTGAGAATTATTACTATTTTACAATTGTGATTATACCATGCTAATCGCCATCTGCTATAAGTTTTTTTAATTAGGACTTACACACCTATAGCCCGTTGCTAGGATAAATCATTGGTTTTCAAAATATAAATCTATGAAAAGCAGGTTTCTGGGTTATGTATCTGTAAGTCCTGTTCATTACCAATATCAGGGTTAGTTTTTGATATAACAACTGATAACTAAACAGACTCTATTTAGCCTCCATCCAATTTTGACCTCCATGAATATCTACTATTAGTGGTACTTTCAAATTTATAGCATTTTCCATTGTATATTTAATAACTTTTTGCAATTCTTCCAACTCTAATGGTGGTACTTCAAATACTAACTCATCATGGACTTGTAATAATAGTTTTGTCTGATAATTTTTCAAGATTTCATTCAGTCTAATCATGGCTATTTTTATAATATCTGCACTTGAACCTTGAATTGGGGAGTTAGCTGCTGCTCTTAAAATTTGAGCATCATTTTGACTGAGTTTGAATTCCTGTAAATTAATTTGTTCCGGTGGTTTCCCTCTTAAATCACGGAGAGTTTTAGATTCTAATTCAAAATAACGTCGCCGACCTAATATTGTTTCTACATAACCTTTAGCGATCGCTTGCTTTTTCAGGGATTCCAAATAAGCAAATACTTGGAAATATTGTTGTTTATATCTTTCTAAAAATTGTTTACTTTCTTTGACTGTTATTTTAACAGACCTTGCTAATTTTTGCGCTCCCATCCCGTAGATAACACCAAAATTTATAGTCTTACCTACACGCCTTTCTTCTGATGAAATTTCCTCTTTTTCAAATAAAAGTTTAGCCGTAACTGTATGTACATCTTGATTATTTTGATAGGCTTTTATTAAAACTGGTTCTTGACTCAAATGTGCTAAAATTCTTAACTCTATTTGAGAATAATCTGCAGCTACTAATAACCAATCTTCTTGTGGTAAAAATGCCTGACGAATTTGCCGAGAAAATTCTGTGCCGATGGGAATATTTTGTAAGTTTGGTTCTGAAGAAGATAAACGCCCTGTATCTGTTTGAGTTTGATTAAAGTTTGTATGCACTCGCCGAGTATCTGAACGAACTAATTTTGGTATAGCTTCGACATAAGTAGAAAAGAGTTTGTATAAGGTTCGATGATTTAATATTTCATCAATAATAGGATGATGTTCAGGTTCTGTTTGTAATTTCTCTAGGACTACTACATCTGTGGAATAACCAGTTTTGATTCGGCGGGATTTTTTCTGATTTTGACTTAATATTTCAAATAGGAGTTCGCTTAGTTGAGATGGGGAGTTGAGGTTCAATAAATCCCTAGTTCCTACTTGATTGATTTGGTTTTCAAGATTTCCTAGATTTTGTCTTTGCTCTTTTGATAATCTTGTAATATATGCTTTGAGTATGGGACTAGATATTGCTTTTTTTAATTCTTGTTGATTGGTAAACGAATTAAAGTCTATCTGATGAATTTCTGCTTGGAGATGCTCTTGTAAAATTTGACGATCTACAGTTTGACAAGCTCTTTTTTCAATTGCTTCTAAATCTTGTTTCAGTTGAATTGAGAATTTTTTGAGATATTCAATATCAATCCTAATTCCTTGAAATTCCATGTCTGCTAAAACAGATTCTAATGGCTGTTCTACATCTACCAATAACCTGTACAAAGATTTCTCAGCAGATTTATTTCTATCAGCTTCCTCTAATTCTATTCTTAATTTTTCTACTAACTTAAATGTCACAAAAACCTGAGTCCCGCAATAGTCAGCTACTTGAAAAATATCTAGGTCGGAAATAGTTTGATTTTTTGAGACTACATCGTTATAACTCTGTAAATTTATTCCCACATTTATAAGATATCTAATATATATTTCTTCTAGACTATGTCTAGCTTCTGGATTTAATACATAACTGGCCAACATTGTGTCAAAAACAACTCCAGTTAGTTTAATTCCTTGACAGCGAAAAACTAATCTATCAAATTTTGAATTTTGAAATACTTTGGGATATTCGGTACTTTCTAAAACTGCTTTTAAAGCTTTTAATACTGTCACCTTATCCAAATTTTTACCAGTTTTATGTCCGGTAGGAATATAAGCAACATCTTCCATATTTTTTCCCCAACAACAGCCAATTCCAACTAACTCTGCATCTCGCGGTTCTAAAGATGTTGTTTCCGTATCCCAAGCAACAGGAGTCTGAGGATTTTTCTGTGCTTTTAAAATATTTACTAATTTGTTTAATTTTTCTGGAGTATCAATAATTTGAGGTTTAATTTTGGGTGTTGTTGAATTTTGCTGTAGAGCTACTTTTGTATCCTCTGCACTGAAAAACCAATCATCACTTCCGACTTCAGCCAAAGTATTTGTAGATATTTCTTCCTGCTGAATTTCTAACTTATCCAGCCAAAACTTAACTTTCACTAACCTATTAAACTGCTGTTCTAAATCGGGAATTTGATTGATAAAATGTTGTAATTCCAGCCTTTGCAAAATAGGTTCAATTTCGGATCTATAAAATATTTTTACTTGACAATCTTCTATGTCAATATTTAATGGTACATTTACATCAATTTTTGCCATAAACTGAGAATGCTCTGCCTCAGCTTTTCCTACTGCTAACTTTTTCTTATTTGCTCCTTCAATTTTATCTAGAGAAGCATAAATTTCTGAAAGACAACCATATTCATTCAGTAACTTAACAGCAGTTTTGTCCCCAATCCCTCTAACACCAGGAATATTGTCAGACTTATCTCCACAAAGAGCTTTATAATCAACAACTTGAGCAGGCAAAATACCCAATTTATCCTTAACTTCTTCAGAAAAAAATTCTTTAGGGGTACTACCTTTACCCGCAGCTAAATGTAAAACACTAATGCCTTTTTCTACATCTATTAATTGAAATAAATCTTGGTCTCCCGAAAGAATTTTGACCCTAAAGCCAGCAGCACTAGCTTTTTTTGCTAAAGTTCCCAATATATCATCAGCTTCATAACCAGGAGCAGTAATAACTGTTAAATTAAAAGCTTTCAAAAGGTCTTGCAAATTTCTTAGGTCAATAATTAAATCCTCTGGAGGTTCTGGTCGATCTGCCTTATAATTTTCATCAGCTTCATGGCGAAATGTAGGTTGTCCTAAATCAAAGGCGATCGCTAAATATTCTGGTGTTTGAGTATCTATTACTTCTAGTAAAGATTTCAGGAACCCAAAACAAACGCTTGTGGGAATACCCGTAGAAGTTTTCAAGCCTCCACTACGACTTTTGGCAAAAGCATAGTAGGAACGAAAAGCGAGAGAATGACCATCAATCAAAAGGGCGATAGGAGGGTTAGCAGACATTTGAGATTGATATTATATTTAAGATGTTGCTTTATTGTAGCTGGAGATTAACCTATACTTATTTTCCAAGGCTAGCGTTTCTATTGGCCCGAAATTCTACTTAATATATCTAGAACTATAGTTTCTTGATAAGATTGTGGTTTTTGAATTGAGATTTTTTAGGAAGTTAGGTAGTATAGTTATTTTAATAAAGAATTGAGACAAGTATTTATTGCTATAACTCGCGTTTGGTGCAGAAAAAGTTTTCCAATATAATTTGAAATGACTATGTCTATCGATCTGGGGGATAATTTTTCACGGATGTTGACTTTTCCTTCCGGGAGAAAATATGACTGAGATATCTAGCACTATAGTTTCCTGATAAAATTTCCTTTTTTGAATTGAGATTTTCAGGAAGTTAAGTAGTATCTTCCGTCGTGGGATAATTTCTCGCGGATGTTGACTTTTCCTTCCGGCAGAAAATATGACTCAGATACAGCAGATAAGGAGCAAATGATGTACAAGGTAAATGGTGAAAATCATCTAATGTGGGGGTTTTGCCCACGTGGATGTACCTAATAACAAGATCAAGGGCTGTATATAGCACTATAGTTTCCTGATGAAATTTCCTTTTTTGAATTGAGATTTTTCAGGAAGTTAAGTATTATCTTCCGTCCCGGGATAATTTTTTGCGGATGTTGACTTTTCCTTCCGGCAGAAAATATGACTCAGATACAGCAGATAAGGAGCAAATGATGTACAAGGTAAATGGTGAAAATCATCTAATGTGGGGGTTTTGCCCACGTGGATGTACCTAATAACAAGATCAATGGCTGTATATAGCACTATAGTTTCCTGATGAAATTTCCTTTTTTGAATTGAGATTTTTCAGGGAGTAGGTAGTATTTTTGGTCCCGGGGAAAATTTTCAGAAGCTATAGCAGTCCGCTTCTTTAATTCTTGCACAATAAATTCCTTAGTTTGAGAATAATAGGCTCCATAATAAGTTTGTCTTTCAAAATAGTGTCTAGTTGACTTAATTTTATTATACTCAATTTTTGTTCCAATCTTAATTAAAATGACTATATAATAACTTTGTAAGATATCAAAAACTACATCATATTGCTTCTTTAAATATTTTTTTCAATCTGAAAATGTTAGGTAATTTTGTGCCTTCACCCACTCAATTATTTGCTATTTTTCGACCACCTTTAAGTAACCTTGTGTTCCAAATAAAACTGCTGAGTTACATTTAATATTTTTTTAACTTCATGGTAGGATTTTCCCGACAAAATCATTTTGACATGCTGTGGCTCTTTTTATTTCTTTTGACTATGCATGTTTGATTCATAAAATCGTCTATTTCATCTGGAATATTCATTTTTTGTCTAGGGAATTGGATATGTTATTATTATATCTGTTGCGACCTGTGGGCAGATTTCTATAGTTTAGAAAATTATCAAGTATTATTTCCGGGTGAGAAAAACAGAGTTTGGTGTGAATGATATTTATAGATAATTTCTCCGAAAATGTCTTGATTATAACAATAACTATTTTGAGCGATCGCCGATATTTATTTGTGAGATAATTCCGGCTTATGTTCACTAGGCAAAATACCCATTTTCTCCTTAACTTTATCTAGAAAAAACTCTTTAGGATCCATACCTTTACTCGCAGCTAAATGTAAGATACTAATGCATTTTTCTACATCTATTAATTGAAATAAATCTTGGTCTACTGAAAGAATTTTGACCCATTAGCTAGCAGCACTAGTTTTTTTGCTAAAGTTCCCAATATATCATCAGCTTCATAACCAGGAGCAGTAAGAACTGTTAAATTAAAAGCTTTCAAAAGGTATTGCAAATTTCCTAGGTCAATAATTAAATCCTCTGGAGGTTCTGGTCAAAATGCCCTATAGTTTTAATCATTTTCATGGTGAATTCCTAAATCAAAAGGCGATCGCTAAATATCCTGGCTTTTAGGTATTTATACTTCTAATAAAGATTTGAGAAAGCCAAAATAAACACTTGTAGGAATACCCGTAGAAGTTTTCAAACCTCCACTACAACTTTTGGCAAAAGTTTAATAGAAAAACAAGGGAGAGAATGGCCGTCAAGAAAAAGGGTTGTAAAAGGGCGATGAGCCATTTAAAATTTGTACTTTGGAACAATAGTTCATCATAGCTATATCAACTATTAATCCTTTCCTTTACTTTTAGTATCATATTATTAGTAGATCTAAACATATCAAATGGTACCAAAGAAAAATAACTTAATCCTCTCTAAACTGAGGCTTTTCCGAAAAATACATTCCACTACTTATCTATGCAAGTATCACATATAGCATATTGCCTTTTATACTTTTGAAAATCTTCAATCAACAAACTTGTTCTATAATCAACACCATTTTTGTTCAAGTGATATGGTGTATTAAACATCATCTTATCAGGAATCATATATCTTTTAGAACTTCCTAAAACTATCAATCCATTTTTGATATATTCTGCCTCAACTTTCTTTATTTGTTCAGTCATGTTGAAATATGAAGCATCTTGAAGACCAGGGAAAGAAATAAGTAATGTAGCATTTCTCTTTTCAATTTCTGCCTGAAATTCTTTAATTCGTTCCATTACAGACTGATTAAATTCACCTCTAATCTTTGAGTAAGGCTTAAATTTTTTTCTTCCTAACTCCCAATGTGTGTAAGTATCACCATATTGATTGAATGAATTCACACCATAAACCATATTTTCCTTCACATTTATATACTCTGTTGATTTAAATTTAGAAACTGTATATTTAGGGATATATTTGACTATATTTAACATTTGAATCTGGTTCAGTAACCTGATTTTTGATGGATTCACATCAAATATAGTACGGAATAAATGTTGAGTTCCGCGATTATAATCCCAGTAAAAATGTTCATATTCAGGCACAAGTATGATAATGTCTTTCCTTTTAACATATTGAATTGTGTTGGAGAGCATATAATTTAAGCCAATACCTGCGTGGATCCCAGTATTAATTGGATTCAGGTTTAATTCATCTTTAATTGTTTGGCTATTGAGACCAAAACTTAAGTTAGAACCACCAATAAAAATGATTCGAGGGGAAGGAGTACTTTTAAGTCGAGAATCTTTTTTCAATGCACCAAACAGTAGAGACTTTGAAGCACGTGGTGTGGCGGGCAAAAATAAGCCTAATATGAAGAAAATCACCATTGGTATAGTAAAGCCAATTATCTTAAATATAAATTTTCTCACAAATTTATCCTAAAATTGAAAGTAAATAAATCTTTGTTCTTGACCGCTAGACATTATTATTGCAATAATCATTAAGTAATATATTGCATACCTTAATGGTCTATTCCATTTTCTGCCTAAATTAACAATCGCATATTGTTGTTCTCTTCCGAGCCATTCGATTATAATAAATCCGATTACCAAAATAATAGTGTTTAACGATTCACGCTTTTTCGGAAATTCTGGTTCTGTAAACAGTGAGTAAGAGAATATTTCGGAGATATAACTTATTGCATGATTAATATTTTCTGCTCTAAAAAATATCCAAGCAAAAACAATTAACCCAAAAGTTACTAACATAAATGATAGTTCTTGAATACTAGGAAAATGTTTTCCCTGAGCCACAATACCTAAATTTTTGCGGTTGTTTTTAGTAAGCAAAAGTGGCAATAAGTAAATAGCATTTAAAGCACCCCAAATAATAAATGTCCAATTTGCTCCGTGCCAAAAACCGCTGACTATAAATATTATAAAAGTATTTCTGACTTTCATCCAAGTACCACCACGACTGCCACCTAAAGGAATATATAGATAATCTCTAAACCATGTTGAAAGTGAAATATGCCAACGCCTCCAAAATTCTGCAATATCTCTTGAAAAATAAGGAAAAGCAAAATTTCTCATCAGGTCAAAACCAAAAAGACGTGAAGTACCAATAGCTATATCTGAATAACCTGAAAAGTCTCCATAAATTTGGAAAGTGAAGAATAAAGCACCAAGGACTAAAGTACTGCCCGAATAATCACTTGAATTATTAAAAATCAAATTTGCATATTTACCACAGTTATCTGCAATCACAATTTTTTTGAAAAGTCCCCAAAGTATTTGTCGCATACCATCTACGGCTTTTGAATAATCAAATGTCCGTTTGGTATAAAATTGAGGTAGTAAATGAGTAGCTCTCTCAATAGGTCCTGCAACTAATTGGGGAAAGAAACTCACAAATGCTGAAAAAGCAATCAAGTCTTTTGTTGGCTCAAGTTTCCTTTTATAGACATCAATAGTGTAACTCAATGTCTGAAAAGTATAAAAGCTAATACCAACAGGCAAAATAATGTTTAAGGAGTTAACTTTGATTTCTGCCCCAAATAAAGAAAATGTGTTGATAAAATTTTCTAGGAAGAAGTTATAGTATTTAAAAAAACCAAGAAAACCAAGATTTACCAAAATACTTATCCAAAGTAAAACTTTTCTTTTTGCTAAGTTTTCTGCTTTGGATAGTTTGAGTCCCAGGCTATAATCAATAATGGTACTAATGAGTATCAGTGACAAAAATCTCCAATCCCACCAACCATAAAAGAAATAACTTGCTGCTACTATAAAAAAGTTTTGTAGCTTCAAGTTTCTGTTACTTACAAACCAATAGAGAATAAAAACTATCGGTAGGAATATTGCAAAGTCTATTGAATTAAAAAGCACTTTTCATTATTATTTATGAACTGCGCTCGTCAATAATAAACTATTCTGCTGTATTGGTGCAAGCTATTGCAGGTGCTTCGAACTAAATTGTTATGTAAGATTGTATTTTACACTCTGCTAGTTTTGATTTTTCCTCTGAGCCTAAAATAGAATAGATGGCAATGTCTCAAGAAAAGAAAAATATTATTGCGTGGATGAAATAAACCAATACTTAAAAATTCTAGAACTTGAACCTGGAGCAACTCTAGAAGAAATAAAAGAAGCTTACCGAGATTTGGCTTTTGTCTGGCATCCAGATCGCTTTGTCCACAATACTCGTCTACAAGCAAAAGCTCAAATTCGTCTTAAAGAAATTAATGAAGCTTACTGTAAATTGCAGTATTTTTTAAATGGTTCTCAACAGCAAGTTGCTCCAATAAGACCAACTCCTAGTCAAACACAATCAACACTGCGCCGCCATCCACCCCATTCTCAGTATCCTCAAAAAACTTTTAATCATAACGCTAATCATAATTTTCAGCAGGTCTATGTTCAAACATCTACTCGTCAACCAAGTTCAATAACTTCTAATATTCCTTGGGGTAGTTTGATTAGTACCTTCCTTTTTTACACTATGACTGGTTGGGTGTTGGTTATTTCTAAGTCTCCTGTCTGGACTTGGGCCGTGGTTGAAGGTGTAGCATGGATGGGAATAACTGTTTTGGCAATTGAGGGGTCAAGTTCTCAGAGGTGTTGGGCGATCGCCATGCTAGGTGCTGGTGGTGGAGCCGGTTGGATAGCTGGAAATTATGTGGGGGGTATAATAACTGCTTTAGCATGGAGTCTGGTGGGATGTAGTCTGGGAGTAATTACTGGTATTCAAGCAAAGGCCAGAACTGTTGCTTGTGTAGTGACTGTTGGTGGGGTAATTGTTTTGGTGGGATTTTTGGCTGGCAATGGGGCAGAAAATATATTGCTAGTTGTGGTTGGTTCAATTGTTTGGTCTGCTGGTGGATTTGTTTTTGGGACAATATTTGATGCTATAATTACTTCAAAGACTGTTACAGGTATGAGTAGTATTTTGGGCTTTGTTTTGGGGGCTTGGGTTGGAGCTTGGTCTGCTGCTTGGAATTCTGCTCGCTCTAAGAAAGTGGCGATCGCTTTGGTAAGTGCTGGACCTGATATTATTATTGGGTCCTGGGTAGCTATTATTATTGTGGCTGGAGTAATTGCTCAAATGGTAGCTGGAAACAAATTAATCGAGTTATTTCATGGCTTTTTTACTTTTTTGATTTTGGCTATTATTTCTGGTTTAGGTTTAGGTTTTGGTTGGTGGCTTTCGACGAGTATAATATAATTTTATCCCTAGGTTAATCTGGAGAATTAAAAATTTTAAATATACTTTTTTCCTTCTTTTAATAATTGTTCAAACTTAGATATAGGCAATGGAGGACCGAATAAGTAACCTTGAATTTCGTCACATTTGTGTCTCTGAAGAAATTCTAGCTCTGCTTGAGTTTCAACTCCTTCAGCAACTACTTTTAGGTTTAAACTATGAGCCATTTGAATAATTGCAATTGTAATTGCTTCTGTCTTGCTATCTGCCATAATATTATGAATGAAACTTTTATCTATTTTAATAACATCAAATGGAAACTCTCTGAGATAACTTAAGGATGAATATCCTTTACCAAAATCATCCATTGATATTTTAATTCCATAGTTTTGCCACGCTTTCATGATTCTACTTGCAGCTCTTTCGTTTTGCATAACCAAGCCTTCTGTCACTTCTAATTCTAGGTAATTAGGTGTTAAATCTACTTCTTGAATGATTTTAATAATTCGTTCTTGCAGATTTCTATGAATAAATTGACTTCTAGATAAGTTGACTGCTATTTGGAATGGTGCAAAACCCTCTTCTTGCCAAACTTTTGTTTGACTACAAGCAGTATGCAGTACCCATTCTCCTATGGAAATAATTAACCCTGTTTCTTCTGCTATGGGAATAAATTCAGCTGGTGAAATCAAACCTTTTTCTGGGTGAAACCAACGTATTAGAGCTTCTGCCCCTGTAATTTTACCTTGCCTAATATCAACCTTTGGCTGATAATAAATGTGAAATTCCGAGCGTTTTAAAGCGTTACGTAAATTAGTTTCTAAGGATAATTTCTCTCGAGAAATAACAACGGTTTTTGACTTGTGTAATTGATAATTATTTCCTCCTTTTTGTTGAGCATGATACATTGCTGCATTAGCATTTTTTAGTAGTTCATCTGCTACTGTGCCATCTAATGGATAAAATGTTATTCCTATACTAGCAGTAACATAAACTTCATCGCTTCCTAAAACCATTGATTGAGAGATTACATCTAAAATAGATTCAGCTATATCAATAGCATTTTTTTTATGTTTTACTGGCTTGAGAATTATGGCAAATTCAGCAGCTTCTAAATGAGCTAATATCTCAATATCAGAAATAGATTCCTTAAGTCTTTTCGCTATATTACATAGTACCAATTCTCGATTGTTACTACCCAATGTAACTTGGATTCTATTAATTCTATCTAAGCTAATATAAAAGATAGGAATTTTCGGAAAGTTTTGATGTTTATGAGATTCATTTATATGATATAAATTTCCTGAATTATCTCCATTTTTATGAGATAAAATTTCATCTAGTTTACTTTTAAATAAGAAACGATTTGGTAAATGAGTTATTGGATCGTAGTGATGTCTTTCTAGAGCTATTTCAATTGTTAAATATAAGTTTCTTTCCTCAAATGGTTTGACTATATAACCGAAAGGATTTGTGGCTTTTACTCTTTGTAGAGTTTGATTATCACTGTAAGCTGTCAAGAATATTATGGGTATTTGTAAGCTGGAGTAAATTTCTTCTGCTGCTGTTATCCCATCTATTTCCCCTTGTAATATTACATCCATTAAGATTAAATGTGGTTGCTTTTCTGCTGCCATTAAAATTGCTTCTTCTCCTGAAGAAACAATGTCAACAACTATATACCCCATATCTTCGAGACTATCTGCTAAATCTTCAGCAATAATACTTTCATCCTCAACAATCATAATTTTGGATTTTGACATTTATATACCTCTATAATTTATGGCACTTTACACTATAAAAGGTTATTTTAAAAATTATTCTTACTTGATTAAATTTCTCAATTTTTCCCTGAAGTTGTCTTACTAATGAGCGAACTAAACGTAATCCTAAAGAACTAGATTTTTTATAGTTTAAATCTTCTAGGAAACTAATACCATCATCACCTATTTAGAGAATCAACTCATTTTCATTATTCTACTCATAATTGAAGTCGATAGCAGTCCGCCCATAGGTTGCGACACTTCAATAAGTCAATAAAACTGCTTAATTCTCTTACCTACTCTCTGTTCCCTTTTCCCTGTTCCTTAAAAAGCAGTATGATTTTTGCGCCCGATCACTCATAGGATTGCTATATAAAAATATTTCCTAAAGATTTTCGTCTAAAAGCATGCTTAAGAGAATTATAGTCATTTCAAATTATATTGGAAAACTTTTTCTGCACCAAACGCGAGTTATAGCAAGAAATACTTGTCTTAATCTAAATTAAAATGACTATAGAAACAAACTCATTAATTATTAAACTTACATTCCGCACGTCAAAATGTAGTATATAAAGATAGCTTTTGAAAGCCTTGATAGAAGATTATCGAAAAATTGATGATTTAACTGGAGAGTCAAGGGATTTGTTTAAACTTATTGGTGACTGTGGTGATGAATATCGAAGATAATAGATAACGGACAATGGATAATGGATAGCTTAAGGAACCAAACTATTTAGGTGGAGCGGTGCGTTACTACTGAACTAGCCTTTTTCTATTAGCTTTTTCATTTTGCTTGATACTTAAAAATAATACTCATAAAAGGATTGAAAAATATGTCTGATTCATTTACTTCAGATATTAGCGATCGCATCTGTTCTCACATGAATGAAGACCATCAGGATGCGGTGCTTTTGTATGCTCAAAAATTTGGTAGTTATCCTAATGCTACAGCAGCAAAAATGCTTTCTATTGATGCTCAAAGTATGAACTTAACTGCTGAAGTTAGTGGGGAAACTTTACCAATAAGAATTGAATTTGACCATAGGTTAAAAGATGCCGAAGATGCTCATCACACTCTTATTGATCTGGTTAAACAAGCTCGTGTTCAAAAATGATACTTGAGCAATTTTAGGCCTTGAAAAAGTACTAAATTTTCGGTTTATAGAGCTAAAAAAGTGAGCCTAAAATTGGGTTGTTTAGGCATAAAAATTAATGAAATATTCTCCTGAATACCTATTCTATAAATCCCATTTATTCTGTAGGGGCGATTCGCGAATTGCCCCTACAACTAGAAACTGATATAGTCGTTTTAATTAAGATTAAGACAAAAATTGAGTATAATAAAATTAAGTCAACTAGAAACTATTTTTAACCATGCCTTACAGTTTAGACTTAAGACAAAAAGTAATAAATTTTGTAGAAAATGGTGGTACGATTACCGAAGCAGCTCATATATTTGGGATGGGAAGAGCTTCGATTTCCCTATCCCTTAAAAAGCAGTATGATTTTTGCCACGAACACTCATAGGATTGCTATAGTCATTTCAAATTATATTGGAAAACTTTTTCTGCACCAAACGCGAGTTATAGCAAGAAATACTTGTCTCAATTCTTTATTAAAATAACTATATTTCTAATGCCATCAGGACTTACGTAAAGGTACTACTTGTAGTCTAAATATCTGAATTTATTGTCAAAAATGCACTATATATGGCGGCACTGCGTAAGTCCTGACCATAACCAATTAGTTAGGGTAAATATTACGCTAACTATTTTTTATTTTTGCCCAAAGTCCAAGAGGTTATTATTTCCCGACTTTTAAAACCCTACTATTGCGTATAGAGCAATAGTGATGAATGAGTTTTTGATTTTGAATTTCTCATTAGTTGATTTTGATTTATCTAAAGCACTCAAAAATCTGCAGAAGGAAAAATAGGTGGCGTGAAGTTATTATTTCCCGACTTTTAAAACCCTACTATTGCGTATAGAGCAATAGTGATGAATGAGTTTTTGATTTTGAATTTCTCATTAGTTGATTTTGATTTATCTAAAGCACTCAAAAATCTG
>JAKQYE010000117.1 GCA_023356605.1 Trichodesmium sp. MAG_R02
GTATTTTGCCACTGAGTTCTATCTAAAATTAATACTAATTCTGAGGACAAACTAAATAAATTTTCTCTGATTTTTTTAACTAAAGGAAACCAAAATAAAGGTAGGCTAAACTCTTTTAAAGCTAAAAACCTTTGTATATGTTGCCCCTTACTTTCTAATTTTATTGGCAGGGGAAAATAATTACTTAATCTTGATATTTGTACAGTTTTATGTACTGATATTAAGTATAATAATATAAGCTTTGGCCATAAAATAAGTGATAGATATTATTTGTTTTTTTGGTGAGTTTGGGTTAGGGTTGCATTATTCAAACTCCTCCCAAAATCTTGCGATCACTTAATTAACCCATAGCATAGACTCAGGAAAACTGACTTACAAGTAATTACAATGCCTATCAGTGAAGGGTTTTAGTGCATTTTAAATATTTTTTGCTTATTACCTATCTCAACAGTACTTTGACAGCATATTCCAAGTATATGAAGTACAGATACTAACAATGAAATGTTTCTAGTGGAGACATATTTTCCTCTCCGGAGTGTAGCTTGCCAAGGAGGAATCTACTGTATATTTTTCATGGGAAAGACTAAGCTGTTTAGCATTCAAATCATATATTCAATTTTTGTGAGATGATCAACAGGTCGAATGTATTTCTATTTTTTCTCTACTGGCCACTACTACTCTCTGTTGCCAAAAAAAAGAGAGTAATCCTACTCAAAAAGCAAGCAAAGATAATCTCTTGTTTAATTCAAAGTTTTTATTTAATTTTATTTTTCCTATTTCTCTTGGCTTTAAACCCAATTCAGACCTCCTAAAATATAGATTATTAACTTATATTTTCTGGAAAATATATCTATCCCTAGGTGATTAAGTGAAGCAATTCATTAAATACTGGCCATACGTAACCAATCAAATATTTGATCTAATTGCTTCAATGTTACGAGACCGTACTGCCAAAGTATCATAGGTAATTGGTTACAGTCTTCTTCCTGATGTCTTAAAGCGGTAGCGATCGCAGAATCTGAGATGGACAACTCCCACTTCAAAAATTTTATTAATTGAGCTTGTTTTGCGGACATAATTAAAAGTTTTCTCCAGTAGTATCTTTAAAAAGCATCAAACAGGTATTATTTGATTATTATGATACCTAGTATCAATTATTATTCAGTAAACCCCAGTGACTATCATCTTTATAATCATGTGAGATATTTCAATTTTTTTAATGATTCAGATCACAATCTTGTCATATAGAATACTGAACTGTCATACTAAGTGCGGGTTACCCATGAAATTATTGGATTTAGCCCTAACACATTTCAATATTTCAAAGTTAATAGTTATAATTCAAATGTTTAATTGAAATGACTGAGAACTAACCATTCCACATCCCCTCTTGACACATTTCAACATTCGAGACAAGAGCTGTTAATATTTCGAGTACTCACCTGCAATTATAGATGAAAATACGCTTTTTGATAAGTAGTTAATATAATATCTTAAGGTTTCAATTTTTCTGCCCTTAAATTGAAAAAAAGTCAACTTCAGTATTTCAAGACCTTGGCTTCAGCGGTGAATACTGATCACTAGGTGCTTAACTGAAATGACTTGACTAGGAACTCAGTATTTCATACTACCTGAGCAAAATTCCGAGTTATAGTATTTTGACTTTAGATTGAGATAATAGTCTTTTGCTATGAAATGATTTTATCAGAAAAAAGTGTTTCATTCTTAAATTAAATGAATATATTTATCTTACTAGAGTGATGATTGAGGAATTTTATAAATTTATTATAGGAAACCATAATTACACCACCCTCAGTGATATTACTATTAGAAGTTAAGTAGTAATAACTTTAGATTACTAAATTTATACTAGAAAGATATAGTAAACATTTACAGATAGAAACACTCGATAAATTAATTAAAATCTATTTGAGAGCTACTTAGCTGATTTAGAAGAGCGCTTTAATTCTGATTCTGCAGATTTGAGTGCTTTATCGAGGATAACACGAGCTTCTTCTGCTTTATCTCTTGCTTCTCTATAACGTAAATTAGCCACAGCAAAAGTTTTTAGTATCTTAAAACCATCTCTAAGATTAGTAATTTCCTCAACTGTTACAGGTTCATCTGTAAATAGGACCTCAATTGCAGAACGAATCTTTAATGCCTCTTCTCTAGATTCTACAACTTTAATCTTAAGGGCCGCAAAGTCGCTAAGTAGTTGTACTGCTTGAGCAACAGCATCTTCCTCCTCAGAAATAATCTCTTTTAATTCTTTTGATTCTTTGGCCTCAATAAACTGTTCCGGGCCAAATCCATTTTCTAATTCTATTGGTATTTCGCCAGAGTCCATCATTTCCACAAGCTTATCCATAGCTTTCTGACGGGCCCTTTCTGAATCTTTGCCCCTAACGGTAATGATTGTATCTGGATTTTGAGGCAAGGTATAACTAACCATAATTTAACTAAACATAAGGGTATAAATATAATAAATATACAGCAAAAATTAATAAGAGTTTGCGGAAAAAGTCTTTTTTAGGAAGTAGGGAGTAGAAAGTCAGAGGATAAATGGAGATTATATAGGAATCCTAAATCATTTGTAAAATGACTGGACTTATTAAAAAAGATCTCCAACTTCTGTGACTTTGGCATAAGTGTCTTGTACCTTAAAGCAACCTATTTATCTCACTATTCAGATAGGATTGCTATTTATTAAATTATAGGAGAGCTAGGAGGAAGAATTATTCCTTAATTTTTCTATCCTTATCTACTCACAGTACTTACATGGGTAAGCTTTTTCCACTAAAAATCTGACACTTTTTTTAAAAAAAAAAGCTGAGAATCTTGATATGTAAATACTTTAAAAGTTAATTGATAACCAATAATTAATGATATAACAGTACAAAAAAATGTTAAAATTTTGATTCTATAAAAAACCTTTATTACGAATAGTTTTGAATTTAAATGATAGCTATTTCCCTGGCATTATGGCATAGAAATTATTCAAGCCATACCATTTCATAGCAACTTGAGAAACTTAGGCTACACTGCTAATTTTAATCAGGACTTATGCATCTATATAAAATCATACGCCATGGGAAATATAAAAAGAGCTAAATCAACTTAAGTCTCAGTTAATTTCTATCGTATCTTATAAATTTATTACTCTTTGAACCACTATGTTAGCCTCTTTGTAAGTACTACGCTTATTAATATAATGAAGAAAAAAATGACTTATTTACATCCTATTCAAGCTACAACTAAACACATAAAAAAATCCTTAATGGTATATTAGTTATTTGGGACACAGAATCAAGTAATTTGGATTTTAACCCAATACTATTATATTGAGAAAGCTTCTGTAGAGATATTCAATTCAGTATTAATATTAATACTCCCTTTATTTTTTTGTTCAAGAAGCCAAGCCACTAATCACAAAAAAAATCCCCAGAGATAAAATTTTTAAATAAAATATTGCACTTAGATTAAAAACCGCAAAATTAGGGGAAAATGATTCAATCTTATTAGCATAAAATCAATTTTTACAAGAAATACCTAAATTAACTTCCATAGATGTAAAGTTGTTACAATAAATCTTGTTCCTGTCTAATTTACTTTAGAATGCTATCAAATATTTACCTTAAGGTTTTCAAGTATACCTGAAACGTTTTTACTTAAATGACTATATGATTTTTTAAGTATAAGATTCAGCTTTTGATATTCCAGAAGTATAAAGAATATCTATTTAACTCCTTCTACTACCCTGAAAATGTTGCTAATATTTCTAGTATAGGATTAAAAATTACCATTATCAAAAACTTTGTTGATTTAGATAAAGGTCAAACTTTTCTAGAAAGTGAAGTTGGAGTGGGAGGTATATTTACTATTATATGATGATGAAATTTAGCAAAGGAAAATATAGATGAAAAAAATTCTAGTAATTGAAGATGATCAATCAATTTTGGCAATTATTATAGATATTTTAGAAGCAAAAGATTTTCTTGTAATAGTAGCTAAAAATGGCAGAGAAGGAATAGAGAAGGCTCAACAAGAACTTCCTGATTTGATTATTTGTGATGTGATAATGCCCGAAGTTGATGGGTATGAAGTATTAAAATCATTACGGAAAAATGTAGTAACAGAAGCAATTCCTTTTATTTTTATGACTGCCAAATCAACAAAAGCTGATTTAAGAGAGGGAATGGAATTAGGAGCAGATGATTACTTAACTAAACCTTTTACTAAAGATGAGTTAACGAAAGCTATTAATACTAGGTTAGATAAACAAAAGGTTATTGAAAGAAAGACTCAAGAACAATTGGACGACTTGAGAATTAGTATGACTTTATCTTTACCTCACGAACTAAGCACTCCCCTCAATGGAATTATTGGTTATTCTCAGCTCATTATTGAAGAATTTAAAGATTTGGAAGAGAGTGAAATTTTAACAATACTAGAAAATATTAACCTTTCTGCTAACCGTTTATATAGGCTAATTAAAAAATTTTTACTCTATGCAGATTTAGAGTTATTATCAAAAGATAGAGATAGATTAGAAAATTTTAAAATAGGAATTATTAGTAATCCTAAGTCAATAATTAGAGAGGTTGCTCTTGAAAAAGCAAAAGTTTTTAATCGCTTAAAAGATTTAGATATAAAGTCAGAAAATGCTGATTTAAAAATCTCTGAGCCTAACTTTAGGAAAATTATAGATGAGTTGTTAGATAATGCTTTTAAATTTTCTCCCCCTCACACTAAAGTGGAGGTTATAGGTAAATTACTGAATAATATTTTTGCTGTTTATTTTATAGATAATGGTATAGGAATGAGTATTAATGAGATTTCTAACGTGGGAGCTTATAAACAATTTAATCGTCGCATACATGAGCAACAAGGTTCAGGTTTAGGTCTAATTATTGCTAAACAGATGACTGAACTACATAATGGCAAATTAACTATCCAAAGTTTTCCTGAAAATAAAACAACTGTAACTATTTTTCTACCTACAAATTCAAGGGAATAGAACATATCAAGTCTCAATATAAAAAAATCTGCCTACTTTAGTTATACTATAATAAACGACAATATTTATGATAAATGACTAACAATGAAAGAAAAATTAGTTAGCTGGTTAGATCTATTTTTAGTAATAGATGTGTTTTTAGTGATAATCGCTTTTGTCTGGTTTGCGATCGCGGTTATTGGTCGTTATTCTGGCCTGTCTTTAGGTCTTGATCTTTGGCATAAATTATGGGAACCAGTTTTTACTCCAGCTATTGGAATTTTGATGGGAGGTGCTATTCTTAGTGGGATAATTAAACAAATTACTCAACGCTTAAATTCCTAGGTAGTGGTGTACAATATGATTAACAAGTCAGTTCAACCAGAAAAGTTTAACCCATGGAATTATAAACCTTGGTGGTGCCAACCTTGGTCAATACTTTTGACAGGAATTACTATTATTAGTAGTAGTTGGTTTATATTTGGAAAGGTTTGGTTAACAGTTATTATTTCTATTCCTATATTAACTTGGATGGGATTTTTCCTAATAATTTGGCCAAGGTTAATGGCCAAATTAAAAATGTGATAGTAAATCTGGAAAAAAGAGGGAGTTGCGGAATCTAAGGTATGAAAATAAAAACTGAATAAATTCCAGTATTTGTGATTCAAGAGTTTAGCGATCGCTTTTTGTAGATGAGAAGTCGCGATCGCTTCATTAATTCTACTTAATTGACTGATTTCAAATTTAAGAGTAACTTTTCGATTTCTCCCAAATTCTGCAAATAATCATTTATTTTATCTTCAGGACTTACGCAGTTACCCTATATATAGGGTACTGTCAACTAGGGAATTGTCAATACTATAATTAGTTAATTAGTTCTTTTCGGATAAATATTACTTTTAATATCTACAGGACTTACGCAAAAGAACTACTTGTAGTGTAAATATCTGAATTTGTGGCCAAAGATACACTATATATAGCGGTACTGCGTAAGTCCTGATCTATTAAAATAAGGTTACGTTCATATTAAATTTATTTGCTAAAAATGTTTGATTATTACCCACATTCTGCACTTTCGGCATGTAGTACAAAAAGATACATGAATTATCATTACTATTTTGAGCCAACAAATTAAACAAATTAATTCTAAAGTTATTTGCGTTCTATGAGTTACGAAGTTCGTGGGTTTTAGAATAGTTAATTGTATATATTTTAATTGAGAACCGAACAATTATGGATTATAGATTATAGAATTTATGACCCAGCTACTGACAAGAGAACAAGAATAGAAAAGCGGTGAATAAATGATACTTAATATATAGGACTCTACGTAAATCTTGTTGCTATAACCAAAACCATGTAGGGAAGTTCTATGGAACTTCCCTACTCTGGTCTACCATGAGAAAAACCGCTCAAAAATTCCTAACTATAATACTACTTAATCACAGGTGAGCGCATTACCAATTCAGACCCATCCGTTAATGCCACCTTCTCAGACTCCATCAACACTGGTACCGAATCTCGTAACCGCGCCGTTAACTGCACAGTCGTCGCATCATAGATCTGAGTCACAATTTTAGGATATAAACCTATCCCAATAATTGGCACTAACAAACAACCAATAATAAACACCTCGCGTGGTTCAGCATCCTTAAGAACTTCATGTTCTACCAACTTCTTATTTTCCGGACCATACAAAATCTCCCGCAACATTGACAACAGATAAATTGGAGTCAAAATTACTCCCACTGCTGCCAAGAAAATTACCAAGACTTTGAAAGTTGGATTATAAGCATCACTGGTGGCAAAACCAATAAATATCATCACTTCAGCAACAAACCCACTCATTCCCGGTAACGCCAAAGAAGCCATCGAACAAGTGGTCCACATCGCGAACACTTTCTTCATTTTCTGACCGACACCACCCATTTCATCTAATATCAAAGTATGGGTACGGTCATAAGTAGCTCCCACTAAGAAAAACAAACTGGCTCCAATTAATCCATGGGAAATCATTTGTAGCACAGCTCCACTCAAACCAATATCAGTAAAGGAAGCCATACCAATTAACACAAACCCCATGTGAGAAATCGAAGAATAGGCAATTTTCCGCTTGAGGTTACGTTGGGCAAATGAGGTCAAAGCAGCATAGACAATATTGACAACTCCCAAAATCACCAACACAGGAGCAAACATTGCATGAGCATCTGGCAACATTCCGGCATTCATCCGCAGTAAAGCATAACCACCCATTTTCAGCAGAATTCCTGCCAGTAACATATGAGCAGGTGCTGTTGCTTCTCCGTGAGCATCAGGTAACCAGGTATGTAATGGAAAAATCGGCAACTTCACAGCATAGGCAATTAAAAAAGCTGCATATAATAACAGTTGCAGGTTAAAAGCATAATCTTTGAGAGCGATCGACCTCATATCAAAGGTAACAGTATCGCCATAAAACGCCATTGTTAAGGCTGCCAGTAAAATAAACAGGGACCCACCTGCTGTATAAAGGATAAACTTAGTTGCTGCATACAATCTGCGTTTACCCCCCCAGATTGACAGAATTAAGTAAACAGGTACTAATTCCAATTCCCAAACAAGGAAAAATAGCAATATATCCTGTACTGCAAATACAGCAATTTGACCCCCATACATTGCCAACATCAAAAAGTAAAATAGCTTTGGCTTAAAACTTACTGGCCATGCTGCCATAATTGCTAGAGTGGTGACAAAGCCAGTTAGAATAATCAATGGCATAGATAAACCATCTGCCCCCACTGACCAATTTAAGTCTAGCTGTGGTACCCAAGCATAACTTTCTACTAGTTGAAGGTCTGGGTTATTAGTGTCGTATCCTGTACAGAAAGCAGCAATAATGATAGCAAAATCAATTAGCCCAATAATTAATGCATACCACCGCACAGTTTTGCCATCTTTATCCGGAATGATCGGAATTAGCAAAGATCCAACTATTGGAAATAGGATGATTATAGTCAACCAAGGAAAATTAGCCATAGATATTTAATTCTCGCTTTGAAAATTTTGCCAACAGGACTTACGCAGAACCACTGTATCTACTATAAGTAAACAGCGGTGAGTGCTTCGAATATGAAACAGCCAGACAAATGGCGTGTGATTTGACCTCTGTTCGTAAGTCCTGGTAAAGTTATGAGTAGTGAAGTCTTCAAACAATAACTTAGTGTGATAATGAGGAAAACTTTAGTATGACTTCTTTTGTTGACATTCCTGTTGAATTTGGTTTGACAGTTTGTGAGCATCAGCTATCAATCAGAAGTTATATCAAATCCGTTTACTTTAGAGTCTTGGCAAAAACTCGGAGTTTAGTAAGGGTTTCCCACAATATAAAACTGTAATTTTACCGAGACTACTGAATTTGATATTATTTATAGAAACATAAAGTTAACAAATAAAATATTCCCCTAAATACCACTAATGGAACCTCTGATAACTGGTAGCTGATAACTGAACTAAATACCAGAGAAAACAACGAAGCCCAAAACGGCCACAAATACAATTAAGGCATAGAACTGAGCACGGCCATTCTCTAAATATTTCAAACCCTCCCCACTCAATAGGGTAATAAAACCTGTTAAGTTAACAGCTCCATCAACTACTTTGTAGTCCACTTCCAAAACTTGTCGTGCTAGACGACGACTGCCTTTGACAAATAAAAAGTCGTTGATATTGTCTAGATACCACTTGTTGAGAGAAAAGTTGTAGAGAGGTTTGATTTTTTGAGCGATCGCATCAGGGTCAATTTTACGACTCAAGTACATCAGTGACGCCAAGGTAATGCCAATCAAAGCAATACCCACAGAGTTACCTGCCATAATCAAAAATTCAGTTAGATCAAACTTTGCCAATTCCTCTAAAACCTCTGTCAAAGATTCCCCAGGGGTATAGATAAACTGTTCAAAATAATTAGCAAAAGGCGTTCCTAACAAACCAATAATCATCGAAGGAATTGCCAAAACCATCAATGGTAAAGTCATACTCACAGGAGACTCATGGGGAGAGTGGCTATGATGATGGTCATGACTATGTTCCAGTTCCTTCGGGTCCATAGCACCAGGGCCAAAAGCCATAGCTGGAATAGTAGCCGGAGTAGAAGTTGCAACTAATAATTGCTCTTGAATTTCTTTGTCATTACCCCGAAATTCTCCCTCAAAAGTTGAGAAATACATCCGGAACATATAAAAAGCAGTCATACCAGCAGTTGTCCAACCGATAAACCATAAAGCTGGATTCGCCGTAAAAGCACTGCCAAGAATTTCGTCCTTTGACCAAAAACCAGCAAAAGGAGGAATACCGCAAATTGCCAGAGTACCAATTAAAAAGCAAGCAGAGGTAATAGGCATATATTTCCGGAGTCCGCCCATTAACCGCATATCTTGAGCTAAAACTGGGTTATGGCCAACTACTGCCTCCATGCCATGAATCACTGAACCAGAACATAAGAACAGCATTGCTTTGAAGTAAGCATGGGTCATTAGGTGAAATAGTCCGGCGCTATAAGCACCCACACCCATAGCCATTACCATGTAGCCCAACTGGGAAATAGTCGAATAGGCCAGACCTTTTTTAATATCATTTTGAGTAATGGCAATCGTTGCTCCCAGAAAAGCTGTAAAAGCTCCCGTCCAGGCAATAATGTCCATTACCACTGGCAGATGTTCAAAGACTGGGTACATCCGAGCAATGAGAAATACTCCAGCAGCTACCATTGTTGCTGCGTGGATGAGGGCAGAAATTGGAGTCGGGCCTTCCATTGCGTCTGGCAACCAAACATGCAATGGGAATTGGGCCGATTTGGCCACTGGCCCTAAGAAAACTAGGACACCAAAAAGGGTCGCTAGACCAATGCTCAGAGCACCTGTTTCTACGAGCTGCTCCAAACGAATGCCCATTACTTCAAATTCAAAGCTACCGGTGGCCCAATAAATTCCAAGCATTCCCAGTAGCAAACCAAAGTCACCGACACGGTTAGCTACAAAAGCTTTTTGACAGGCATCTGCTGCTGCTTTACGGTCGTACCAGAAACCAATCAGTAGGTAAGAAGAAACACCCACAAGTTCCCAGAATACGTACACCTGAACTAGGTTTGGAGAAACTACTAGACCTAACATTGAGGAGCTAAACAAGCTCAAGTAAGCATAGAAGCGTACATATCCAGGGTCGTGAGCCATATAACCATTGGTATAGACCATTACTAAGAAAGCAACAGTGGTGACAATGACTAACATTAGGGCAGTTAAGTGGTCAACAGTGTAGCCCATACTGAGCTTGAAGTCACCCGCTGCTGCCCATTCAAACATTTGAGTATAGGTTTCATGGCCATTGACTTGACTCCAGAACAATGCAAAGGACAAAACCATTGCAGTGCCCAACAGGGAGACAATAAATATTGCAGATCCCTGTCGTAAATTACTGGTGGCTCGACTATAGGAAATTAGGCCGAAGCCAACTAGGGTTGCTCCCAGTAAAGGCAATACTGGAATTAGCCAGGCGTATTGATAAAGTGGTTCCATAATTTATGGTTACTTTATAATTCTTAATTAAGTGGGCAAAACTAGTAATTATAATACACAGACTTCTTTAGGTTCCGTGCTAAAGATCGATTTTTTTTAAAGTTATTAAGGTAAAAAAAACAAAAGTCCAAATTTAAAAGTCAAAAGTTGATAGGTTTAGGGATGAGAAGTAGAAACATATTATATTTATTGAATTTTGTCAAAAAATTTTTAGAATTAACTCGTAGTAAACTGGCACACCCGTAGCTGGGTTATCAAGAGATGATTTTGATATGTGTCCAAAAAATTAGCCAGATCTATCAAAAGTTTCAGATACATCCAAATTTAATTATCATCACCTAATCATGTAACAGTAATTCTCAAAAATTTTGCTATAATTGGAGTCTGGCAAAAATAACTGTCCTTTATAACTGAAGTTAACAATAATATCGAGTATTTAATTCAACAAATAATAGAGTTATTGAAAATTAAGCCCAGAAAATGATTAAAACCCAAAATAAGTCCAGCTAAGAAGGTGCTATTGAGCATTAAAATCCTGAAAAGCTTATATAGTAAAATTTTGAGAATTTTCAACTTTCCCACACCAACAGGACTCTAATTATTTAGAAATAGAAAATCCGACCACAGCAAAATTTAGGGTAATTGGTATAATGTCATTACTTAAGGTTGTTATATGAAACGCGTTAATGTTTACTAACAGGACTTACGTATTGCTTCTATATGTGGTGTATTTTTGATAATCCTGATCCGATATTTACACTTTTCAAAGTGTCTTTGCGTAAGTCCTGTACTAACAGAGATTCATAGGGATAGAGGGGGATGAAAAGATGGGGAGATTCTTAAGTAGCAAAATTTCTTGTAGTTCATATTACACTTAATTAAAATTAATTTTTAATCCAAAATTCTCTTTGTGTTAACTCACTCGCCTATAAGCCCAGAGATATAGTCATTCTGGTTAAGATTGAGACCTGGTCTTCCTGGCTTTAAAGGGTTTTAGGTGAAAAAGTGCCCCATTCTTATTTGGAATGACTATATACTAGAAAAAATACTTAAATTTTTCATGGCATTTAAACCTCTATCCCTAAAAAGCCTGGGTGAGATCTTTAGGAAACTCCCTCTCAAAGCTGTTTTAATAGTACCATTTCTTCTGCAAATTTTTGGTCCTTTTGGATTGCTAGGGTATCTTGCTTTTATAAATGGACAACAAACCGTTGATGATTTGGGCAAAAAGTTAACCAGGAGAATTAGTGATCGCATTCAACAACATGTCTTGGGATATCTAGAACAATCTCATAAAGTTCTCGAAATCTCTAATTATGCTATAAAAAGTGGAAATTTAGATATCTACGATTTTGCAGCGCTCAGGCTATACTTTTGGGAAGTCGTCAAAGAAAAAGAAATAAATTTACACGATAATTTATTCTTTGGCAACGAAGAAGGAGAGTTTATTGGTGTCGAACATTTCGAAAATGGAGAAATTCACTTTAAAATTCGTAACATCGCGACTCAACCCATTCGTGAAACTTACTTGCTTAATAATCAAGGTAAAATCAGCCAATATTTAAAGGGTAAAGAGTATGACCCCCGCGATCGTCCCTGGTATTTAGCAGCAAAACAATTAGGTAGTGCTACCTGGAGTCCTATTTTCCCCTCCTTCTCCCGTCAAAACAGCTCCCTCAATATCTCCGCAGTTAGACCAATTTTCAACTCAACTGGGAAGTTATTGGGAGTTCTCTCAAACAAAACTACCCTTGTAAAACTCACACATTTCCTCAGAGACTTATACATTAGTCCCAACGGTCAAAGTTTTATTATCGAACGTTCAGGAAACTTAATTGCTTATTCCGGGATTCCGCAACCTTCTCAATCAAATATTACTTGGCAAAAACAAAAATCTCCAATTAATAAATGCTATACCTAGGGGCTTACCCCCCGTGTCCGCTGATGAAAACCGTCTCCAACAAATATTCTATAACTTAATTGGTAATGCTATCAAATTCACTGAATCTGGTAAAGTCGAAATCTCTGCTTCCCTCAACTTTCCCAAACAAGATCAACAGGAAGCTACCGAAATTATCATCGTAGTATCTGATACAGGTATCGGTATTCCCTCCCATAAACTAGATCGCATATTTGAATCATTTGAACAAGGAGAAAGCTCAACTGCAAGAAAATATGGTGGTACAGGTTTAGGTTTAGCAGTCACTAAACAATTAGTAGAACTCCACGGCGGTCGTATCTGGGTTGAATCTGAGGTTGGTCTTGGCTCCCGGTTTTACCTTGCCCTGCCTATATCTAAGAAATCAGTATGTGATACTCCTAGTCTCCCTGGTTCTAATGTTAACAGTGTTCGCTATTTTATCGATAATGTAGACACAACCATTGAAAGTCAACCCCTAGAAAGTAACATCCCTGATGGTGATTTCCACATTTTAGTTGTTGATGATGAAATAATAAATATTCAAGTTTTGAACAATTATCTCAAAGCCAATAATTATCAAGTTACCCAAGCATTCAATGGAAAAGAAGCTTTGGCAGCTTTGGAGAATAATCATAATGTTGACTTGATTTTGCTAGATGTAATGATGCCAAATATGTCTGGTTATGAGGTATGTGCTAAAATCCGAGAAAAATATTCAGCCCAAAGTTTACCAGTGTTAATGTTAACAGCTAAAAATCAAATTGCTGATTTAGTTATGGGTTTCCAATTTGGTGCTAATGATTATTTAACTAAACCTTTTGCTAGAGATGAGTTATTAACTCGGATTAAAACTCATATTCAATTATCAAAAATTACTAAATCCTACGAGCGTTTTGTCCCCTACGAATATGTTAAGTTACTCTCAAAAGAAAGCATTATTGATGTTAAACTAGGGGATCAAGTTAGTACAAAAATGGCAATTTTCTTTTCTGATATTCGCTCTTTTACGACCATATCTGAGAATATGACTTCTCAAGAAACTTTTGCTTTTGTGAATGGTTATTTACAACAGGTTTGTCCAGAAATACGCGATCGCAACGGTTTAATTATTAAATTTATGGGAGATGGCATTATGGCCGTATTTCCAGACGGAGTTGATAATGCAGTACAAGCAGCTATTGCTCAACTAAAGAAATTACAGGAATATAATCAGATTTTACGATCTACAGGTTGGGTGCCAGTTAAAATTGGAATTGGTATTCATTGGGGTCACATGATGGTAGGTATAGTTGGAGAGGAAGGTCGGATGTCAGCAGATGCACTTTCTAATAATGTGAATTTGACGTCTCGTTTAGAAGGTTTGACTAAATTTTATGGTGTTTCTTTATTAATTTCTGAGTCAGCTTTTAAATGTTTAAAAAATCCGCATAAATATCAAATTCGGTTCTTAGACCGGGCATCTGTTAAGGGTAGAGATGAACCTATTAATCTCTATGAAGTTTTGGATGGTGAAGTTAATTATATACGAGAGTTAAAATTAAAAACTCAGGTAGATTTTACATTAGGTTTGGAGTATTATCGTTTAGGAGAGTTAGTTTCTGCTAAAGATTATTTTGAGAAAGTTTTAGCAGTTAATTCTTCAGATAAAACAGCTCAACTTTATCTGGAAAGAATTGATGAGTTGATGGTTAGTGGTGTGCCGAAAAATTGGAATGGGGTTTGGGCATTTACTCGAAAGTAATATCAATGGTAACCAAGTATCTCAACATAACAAAATATACCATAAAATCCACATTCCCTACTTCAGATTGTATTGCAAGAGGTTACAAGAAAATATATATTTAATTAAGTAGAATGACTTAAACTTTTTAAATGAATAAATAATTAACTCAGATGATGGATAAGAGTGAATTTGCGATCGCTACCTCCCAAACTTACAGAGCTTTTCAGATTGATAAACCATATCGTCACAACCAAAACCTTGTAGGAACGTTGCATGGAACGTCCCTACTGTGGTCGACTATAATAAGCTTTATTTTTTTATTGAATTATTATTCGACTTATTGTCTCAAATGATTACTATATCTACCATTAAGCTTACTTATCACCCTGTGAGATATGGGTCATAAATCCTATAATCTATAATCCATAATTGTTCAGTCCTAGATTAAAATATATACAATTAACTATTCCAAGACCCACTAACTTGGTAGCTGATAAAACCCAAATAACTTTATGTTTATTACCACTATATTGTCCTCCTGTAAGCTCAATATTATACCCATACTCTTTATTAATTACTGTGTCATCAAAGATTAAATGGGCTGCTGTATCAGCAAACGAATTCTTTTTTAAATTCAAGGGTATATTAGAAAAATTTTTCCAATTTAATCAACTTCAGACACCTGAACAAATCCAAAATATAATTCGGCATATTTTTACTTTAGCGTAGCTAGATTAAAGTATAAATAACTACCAATAATTGTTCTGGCAAATATTCTTTTTGGGGTTTGTATTATAGTTTTTGCCGTAATTCAGTTTCTAAGAACGCGATCGCATTATTGAAGCATTCTATTGGATAAAGGTTTTATCGTTTTGCTGCTCTAATTGGTCTTTGTAATATTTATACTACATGATAGGTAATCTTCTAGCGGGAAAGGAGTAGTTAATAGAGTCCTTTAAAAGTTGGCTGGCTTCTTAGAGTTTTTTTATCTTCTTCATCTGCAAAACAGATATTTATAGCTTTTATTTTGACAATGGTATTATAATGGTAACATAGATAGCACTATCTAGTAAATTTTTTTTATTTTGCCTGAAAAACTTAATAAAGAGGGTCAAGCTAACATAAATCAAGTGTAATTTTACAATCTGTAAAGTCTTTCTTAGGATTGAGCATTGCCTCTATATTTCTTGTTAGGGCAAAAGTTATTTTTGGAGATGTCTACTATGGAAAAGAGTACTGGTGGAGTAAAACAGTCAAACACAGGCACAGTGCATGGTGGAATGCAAGCCGCCGGGGATAATAGTCGACAAATAATGTTTAATCCGACTGTCTCATCACCCGAAGAACAGCTCTCTCAGCAGGATATACTAGAACTGCTAGGGAAATTAGAGCAAAAAATTAGTGAGTCTGATATTCCTGCTGATGTGAAGGACAAAACTATAAAATTCTTAAATTCGGCAAAGGCATCTATTGATGAAAAGGAACCTGACAAGGAAGGGGCCAAGGTAGATTTGGGGAGGCTGGTAAAAAAATTGCAAGATGCGAGTAAGGTTGTCGGTCCTAGCATGACTCTATTCACGAAGGTTAAACCAATTATTACTCAAATTGGAAATTGGTTAGGTGCAGATTTGTTTCGGTAAATAACTTATTTTAAGCTCTATTTTTTACGGTGTTGCTGAATCAAGGTATGAAAATAAAAATTCAACAATCTTAAATAGTTGTTATTCAATAGTTTAGCAATTACAAAAAATACAAATCATACCCAAAATTAGCAACACCTTTTTTACCAGATAATTATTGATTCAGATTTGACTTTTAGATAATGAATGAGCAACAAGACCTGGAAAGTAGTTATTCTGGGGTAAGTTCTACTGTTGAATCAACTACTTCTGAAAAAGAGCAAAGTTCTGAGTCTGAACCTACTTCTCATAATATTACTCAAAGTAACAAGGGAGATGTGCAAGGTGGAATGCAGGCTGCGGGTGACGACTCTAACTTACTTCAGGCAAATACAAATGTCCATTTATACATCTCGAACAAAGAAGGCATTGGCCAAAATACTCAGACTGAACAGAATGAGGAAACTTTTAGTGACCCAACAAGTCCTTATTTGAAGGATGGTCAGCTTTTTGGGTTTCAGTCTGATGATACCCCTTCTTACTCTAAAACTCTCGAAGAAGAAAATATAATTTTAGTTAGTTGTTTTCACCACAGTATTCTCAAAGCAGCAGCAGATGCTTTGGCTGAAAGTTTAAATAAGGTTGTTGATAAGAGGTATCTAAACCTTGATATTGATAATAAAACTTCACGGGAGCTTGATTTTTTAAAGGATAGAGAATTAGGCAATAAAGAAGGAAGTTTAGTAGTTGTAAATTCTGTAAGAACTACACATTTTTTGGATTGGTTAACTACTTATAATGATGAATTCGCAATAGGAAACTTTAAGAATAAATTAAAGACAAAAAATAGGTTTTTAATCTGTCTTATTAGCTCGGAAATGCTAGAAAAAGCTTTACAGAGTAAAATGCAAGAGCGTTTGCTTTTTAGTCACTGGCAAGTACCGTTCTTACCTTATTTAATGAAGGAAACGTTTCCAATACACGCAACTGAGATAGAGGAAAAAATTACTCTACAGAGAAAAAGACGACTTTGGGGAAGCAGTGAGAAAGAATTTTACAAACTTGTCTATAGCTTTACGAAAAATGGCCATATTTTTCAGGAAGTTGAAAAACGTGAAGGGGATAATGCTCGAGAAATACTTGATAGGGAACGAACTGAGGCAAGTAATATTTTTAAGGATGATGAGGTTCTTGAGAATATAGTTCTCTATGTGGCAGTTTTTTTCCCTGAGTTAACACCTAATAGCTTCGATGAGTTGGTATCTTCTTTTATGGCAAAAGATACCACTTTTGTTACGGTTACAGAAGTAGTTAATGAATCAGAGAAAACTAAAGTTGTTGAAAAGCAACAGGAAAGGTTATTAATAGATATTTGGAAAAAAGAATCTGACAAAATCAAAAAGAAATGTCACTTAAAGTCGCTAAAATTTCAGGGAAAAAATCGAGTTATTGATTTTGATTCCCCTGATTTAAGGAAATATTTGAGGGAATATATTGAGACAGAATACTCGACTTTTTTTAGAAACAATTTTCAGCGAGTTCAAGAGATAGGTTTATTGTTTGGCAGTTCGCCCCGAGTGGCTGAAAATGTAATTCGTCTTTATGCCGATGTAGCTGAATCTTATTCTCAAGATTACGGAGAAGATTGGCTTATTCAGGTTATTCTGAGGTCAGCAAAAAGGTTTGGACTTGAGGTAGACTCACACCCTAATCAGGAGGAATTATTATTTGGTAAACTGTTAGAATTGGGAACTTTAAAAAACGAGTTAGTCCTTAGTCGAATATCAAGCCTAATTCGTGAAATTTTGCACTACTCACAACTACAGAGTATGGTACATAATTTCTTGGATAGGTTGATTTCCTGGAAATATCATAAAGCTTTTTTGGCAATTGTAGAGTGCTTGGGATCTACGTCCCAGTTCGACCAGTTGTACTGGGTAAGGCAGTTACTAGAACGTGGAAATCAGGAAATAATTGAAAAGGCTAATAAGTTAATGTTTAAGTTTCTGCAAGACCCAGTAATAAACATGGGTAAAGTTTCTGTCGAACCACTTTTTGAAACAGACTGTGAGGTGTCCTGTCGCATCCAGGAAAAGCTGCTAACAATCAAAAACCACGTTGTGATGGCACTAGAAAATATTGGAAAATATAGAGTGAATGGTTCTCCCAATCTTAATGTATGGGTAGAAAAAACCCTTGATGTGGTTGTTAAACCTATATTATTTGAAAAAACCTATGCCAATATGTTAGTCAATTTTCTGCCAATTGCGAAAGAAATCAAAGATGCAATGATTAAGCGAGCTGAAACCATTGGCTATTCTATCAAAACAATTACTTCTATTCCCGATAGACAGCTTGAGCCAATAGAACGTTTTTATGAAATAAACCACGAGGTATCTTGTCAGGCCCAAGAAGAGGAAGTTACAATCAAAAACCGTGTGCTGATGACACTAGAGAACGATGAAAAGTATATACTGCGAGGCTCTCCTGATCTTAAGAGGTGGGTTGAAGAAAACCTTAACAAGATTATCAAATTCGTATTATTTAACAAAAGATATCTTGATGTGTTGTTAGACTTCCCTCCTATTGGGGAAGAAATTCAGGATGCAATAGCCGAGCAGGCTGAAGCTATTGGTTATACTGTCAAACACACTGCCTTTGTGCCCGAAACGGAACCGCTAAAGCTAACAAAAGATTTTTCCCTTAAAGTCGAGAAGGATAATTTTGAAACTAAAACCAGTCAAGTTATGGTCAGATTAGAAATTATTGTTGATGCTAAAATTGAGGACTTGAAAAAGATTGAGGGTCTCATAAATTCCCGGGTTGACGTTAAATATGAAATGCAAAAGGCTGTTGAAAGGGTTGCTAGAGCTTTTCTACATACTATAGAACCAGAGAGGTTCTATATGCGTTTTGAGTACACTGATGATGAACATCCAGAAGAAGAGTATTCCCTAGAAGAAGAAATAGAAAATTGTGTTAAAAATACTCTTGAAAGTGAACCTTTTTATGCCAATGTTAGAAGTGTAACTCCTAATTTTCTTGAAACAGAAATTACACGGCGTTACAAGAAATTACAGGGAGAGAATAAGATTTGTCCGTTTAAGTTTGAAGTCGTTTCCCTTAAAGGTGGTGAGCCAGTTACGTTTCAGGGAGATATTCAAGTTGAGAGAGTTCACAAAGATATGTGGCTTATTTTTCAGTCACGAAAATATGAGCTAGAACAAATTAAGAATGCTCTTGAGAACCATCTTAAGGCACAGTTGGAAACCTGTTCTTCAGAGGTTTTGCAGTATGAAACTAGTGAAGACAGGGAGAGGCTACAAAGCGCACTCAACACGTGGGGTAATAACTATACTATTGAGCAGTTTGGCTTAGTGGTTAGCATTAAAAATGTATCTCGTAAGTCTACTGAACTAGAACGAATCAAGAATGAAAAGTATCAGCTTGATTTAAAGCTTGAAAAAGAAAGACTTGAGGAACAAACAAGAAAAATGTTTGCCCCTTTATTAAAGCAGCTTGACGCTCCTGCTCTAGGAAAAGGTAATGAACAGGAAATCAAACGGATAGATGATAAAATTAGTGAACCTCAGTCTTCTGGTGATGTACCTCTGGTTTCTGCGGTTGGGGTTGATTATACTAAGTTGCGTGATTTATTAGTGGCCAAAAACTGGAAGGAAGCAGATTTAGAAACAGGGGAAAGAATGTTAGAAGCAGCGGGTAGGGAGTCCCAAGGATATTTAGATATTGAGGATGTGGAAAATTTTCCTTGCCAAGATTTAGGCACAATAGATAAACTGTGGGTAAAATATAGTGATGGTAAGTTTGGTTTTTCAGTTCAGAAGAAAATTTATCAGGATTTGGGCGGCACAAAAGATTATGATGAAAAAGTATGGGAATCTTTTGGAGATAAAGTAGGATGGAGGAAAGGGGGAAGTTGGTTGAGTTATAGTGATTTAACTTTTAGTGAAAAGCATTACATAGGGCACCTCCCGTT
>JAKQYE010000118.1:0-8521 GCA_023356605.1 Trichodesmium sp. MAG_R02
GAATTATCAGTTTTATGATCTCACTTGAAGTGACTAAAGACCATAAGTAATTATACGTAAATTAAATAGATATTCTCTTGTAACCTCTTGTAATACAATTATGTTGTGCGGAATGTGGGTTTTAATTATGCTAACCTAGAGAAATTACGAAACAAAACTCGTTGTAGTAGTGATATAGCAATCCTATTTTATTAGTGGCAAAAATCTTACTGCTTTTTAGGCAAGAGCAACAGGGAACAGTCAAAGTTAAGAGTTTCAATTTTTTATCTACTTTTTGATTTATCCCAACCTATTTAGGATTGCTATATATGGAATAATGACCAAATTATCCACCATATATAGCGGTATAGCGTAAGTCCTAATTAAGTAATTAACATAGGCAGAATAAGCTTTTTCATAATTGTTAACCAGTTAGTGTTAAGGACTCTTATTCTCTTATTCTTTAGGGACGTTGTATGCAACGTCCCTACCCCTACTCCCCTACTCAAGAAAGTGTAGCAAACATTTATCAAAATGCTCAAGTAAGAATTTGAATTCTGAATTCTAACTGCTGGCTTGATTAAAACTGATTATCCAAAGATGATATTAGATACTAACTGAAAACTATTTTAAAGCTTAATACATTCACTCATTCCTGTTTCTAATATTTCCAACAAACCATCAACATTATGACCCAATTGCTCAAAACAATTAGGTGGTGATATTTCTGGTTGAAAGTAAACCAATTTAATTTGAATATCACCAATGGCAATCATTAATACTTCTATTTCTGGTCTATAACTATCTATCAAACCTAAAACTTCCTGAATTTTGCCGTCAACATTACGGTTTAATGTTTCTATAGCTGCTTTTGAAAAATATACAAATTTTGGTGTTCCTTTTAAATCAATTCCAATTGTTTTATCAGTTTCTCCCTTCTCTAAATTTAACCCCCATGCTAAAGCAGCTAATTCTTTTTGGTTAGCTTTCACAAACTTATCTAACTGATGTTGCCAATTATTTTGATTTTTCTGGGGTAAATTATCATTAAATTTCATCATAATTGATATTTAAAATTAAAGAGTTTGATTGATAAATATTAGAGTCATATTAGTCAGTATGTAGGTACTTTCCATGAATCCGACCTACAGAATAGTAATTCGGACAACAGGGAAGAGAAAAGAAGAGAAACCAGAATAATTCAGTAACTTGAGAAACTATCTGAAATTATATTTGAGCAAAAAATACTTTAACAATAACCTTTAACATTATGTCCAGATAAGAGGGTAAAAAAAACTTTCTCTCCCCTAGTCTTTTGTTCATTTTTGCCTTTTGCCTTCTTTAAACTTGTACCATTTCTCAAAAACTTTTCTACCCCCATCTTCAGTAGGGGAATAACGGTAGGGACCTTGCATTCAACCTCCGTACAAAATAAGAATAATTAACATTAACTTAGGGAAAAAGAGCAATAAGGTTATTCTACTTATGTTAATTATTTAATAACTGAAGTGCTACCTGAGTAAACATTACAGAACTTTTCATATGAGTAACTACATCGTCATAGCCGAAACCCTCTAAGGGCAAATGCCATTTGTCCCAACTGTGGTCTACCAAACTGAAAATTGCTGTAATGAATGGGAGCTAGTATCATACCAAATCCCATCCGTGAAAAGTTACTTTGTCTAAATCTTTCTAAGACTCCTGCCTTCTGCCAGAGAGCATAAGTGCCTTACCCTTTTAATAAACCTCCTATGTAAACCAGATTTAGTATTACTAGGTTACTAATTTTAAACCAGATTGTACCTGCCATAAACTAGCATAAATTCCTGATTTTTCTAATAGTTCCTCATGGCGACCAAACTCTACTATTCTGCCATGTTCCATCACATAAATACAATCAGCATTTCTGATGGTAGAAAGACGATGAGCAATAACAATAGTTGTCCGATTTTGAGTAATTTTTTCTAAAGATTTTTGAATCCCTGCTTCAGTTTCATTATCCACTGCTGAAGTGGCCTCATCAAGTATCAGAATAGGAGGATTTTTTAACACTGCCCTAGCAAGAGCAATTCGTTGTCTTTGACCTCCTGATAATTTTTGTCCTCTTTCCCCAACAATAGTATCGTAACCCTGGGGTAACTTATTAATAAAATTATCTGCTTCAGCAATTTTAGCCGCGGCAATAATCTCTGAAAAAGTTGCATCAAAACTCCCATAACGAATATTTTCTGCCACAGTTCCATGAAATAGAAATATATCCTGACTAACTAAACCTATTGCACGTCGTAAATCTTGTAAATTAATTTGATTTATTTCAATTCCATCAAGAGTTATTTTACCTGATTTAACTTCATAAAACCTCAGTAATAATTTGCCTATGGTACTTTTTCCAGAACCTGTTGAACCGACAATTCCAATAGTTTTTCCTGCTGGAATTTTCAGGTAAATATTTTGTATTACTGGAAAATTTTCCTGATAGGCAAAAGTAACATTTTGTAGCTCTAATTCTCCCTTTACCGACTCAACATATAAAGGTTTATTTCCCGTATGAATAGTAATTGGAGTATCTAATAAATTAATCACCCGATTTGTAGAAGCCATACTTCTTTGATATAAATCAAGAGTTTGTCCTAAACGAGTTAAAGGCCATAATAATCGTTGAGTCAGAAGTACCATGATACTATAAGTACCTACCGGTAATCTACCATTAACTGCCTCTAATCCGCCTAATAATAAAGTTGCGACAAAGCCAATAAAAACGATAATTCTAATTAGAGGCACAAAGGCAGCAGAAAAAGCGATCGCCTTTGTATTTTTGATTTTATCAGGACTTACGCAAAGACACTAATTGTGTGGCAGGTTTTAGGTGGCAGGTGGCAGGTATTAGGTGTTAGGTGGTAGGTGTTAGGTGGCAGGTGGTAGGTGTTAGGTGGCAGGTGGCAGGTGGTAGGTGTTAGGTGGTAGGTGGTAGGTATTAGGTGTTAGGTGGCAGGTGGCAGGTGGCAGATATCAGATGTCAGGTGGGGTGGTGGTGTTGGTACGGTTGAATTTCTACTAAAACAGGACTTACGCAAATCAATCTTTAAAACACCATATGTAGGGTCGAATGCCATTCGCCCTCACTGGATGTAGTGCCCGTGCGTAAGTCCTGTATATTATAATACAGCTTGAATAATTCTTCAACACGGTTAGGGAGGGTAGTGCGATCGCTCTGACACCCCAGCATTTCGTATTGAGGGTTTTCTTTTTGTTGAAATATTCTTCAGTCCCAGAAGGCAAAATCCTTTCTAAATATGGCTTTCAACTAGCTTGTTACCCCGTGAGGTTATTGTTAATACTGTAGTCAGTTATTTTTATGGATAGATGCAGCCCTTTATGATGTAACTTGTCAACTATAGTCATTCTGATTTAGATTGAGACAAAATCTTTTTGCTGTGAAAGGGTTTTAGCTGAAAAAGTATCCCACTCTTATTCGGAATAACTATAAGTCCAAACTCTTCCCTACAAGGAAATAGGAATTCCAAAGCCTCTCTACTCCTAGAGGAGAAATTTGGAAAGAGGTTTATTATGAGTAGGCAACAGATTCTGAAAACTGCTATTAAAAGTGCAATTATTAATTATTAATTGTCAACTATTTACTGAATTAACTTTTCCCAAGCTTTCCACAAAATCTCCGCAGTTTCCACCCGACTATTCGGCAAACATTGCCTCGCTTTATACAAACACATTTGTGCTTTTTGTTCATCTCCAGACTTCTTAATTGCCAAGCTCAACCACAACCAAACCATCGGTTGCTCCGACTGAATATCCAAAGACTTAAAATAACATTCCACTGACTTTTCATATCTATTAAATTGATAAAACAAAACCCCCAAACTCCGCCACCCTTGCCAATGATTCGGTTGTAACTTTACCGTTTTTTCATAACAAAAAATCGCTGACTCATAACGTTTTAACTGATAACAAACCTCAGCCTTCTTATACCAAGCATCATAATTATTAGGTCGAATATTAATAGCCCGGTCATAAGCAGCGAGGGCCGACTCAGTCTGACCAAACTCCTGCATAATTCGACCCTTAATAATCTGGGGAATTCCCCCCAATATTTTTGTTAACAAAGAAGGATTATTACTACCAGTTTGAGAACCAGAACTAGCAAAACTTTTCTGATATTTGACAGACTCTAATTCCTTTAAAACCTCTCCTACAAACTGATACCTTTTATTAATATTCGGAGCCAAAAGCTTATCAATAACTCTCCCCAAATATTCACTAATATTAGACTGTAAATATTGTCGCCAAACCCATTTCCCCTCAACCACATCAAACAACTCAAAAGGCGCGACTTGAGTCAACAAATATATACAAGTAACCCCCAAACTATAAAGGTCACTAGCAGGAGATGCCTTTCCCGCCAACTGTTCCGAGGCCACATATCCCGCACTACCAATCATCGTTCCAGTGTTACCCAAGGAAGACTCGGTAATTACCTTACTGGCTCCAAAATCCACCAACACCAACTGGCCCTTAATTTCCCCTCCATCATCAGGAAGGGTAATAGAATTGCGCCGAATAATATTTTCTGGCTTAATATCCCGATGAATCACCTGCCGTTCGTGGACAAATTCCAACACAGGTAACAAATCCCAAAGTAACTCCTGAATTTGATTTTCCGTAAAAGTCCCGTTAGCAACCAATTCTTGCTCCAAATTTTGCCCATCAATAAATTCTTGGACTAAATATTGTTGATCCCCCTGTTGAAAATGAGCCATTAATTCAGGAATTTGAGGATGTTGACCCAACTCATCAAGTCTAATAGCTTCCCGACGAAACAACTCAGCAGCTTTTTCCGCACTAGCACTATTTTGGGGAAAAAATTGTTTAATTACGCATTTGGGAAGAGTTGGTTTATACTCATCCACAGCCAAAAAAGTCTTACCAAAGCCACCTTGACCAATAGGTTTAATAGCACGGTAGCGATCGCTCAATAGCAACTTAGCTCCACAGCTTTGGCAGAATGTATTTCCAGATGGATTATATGGCTTTCGGCATCCGGAGTTGAGACAGTAACTCATCCGTTAAACTTAAAAATTTAGTTAGTGATCACCAATAAACAGGAAATGCTAGATTCCCTACAGAAAAAAGCGAAATTTTCAGGAAGTGAAAATTTTTCATACCTTCGTCGAAAGACATTTCAGTTATCAGTTATTAGTCTTCAACCTGCGTCATAACAAACCATTATAAACAAAACCTTAAACCCTTGTCGGGTCAGCTAGGCAGACATAGGAATGTAATTTTTCGTAATGCCATACACAGCCTAACCCACTCAATAGCAATATCTTTCCTTAAGATTTACTTTATAAACCCTCTCTTAAATTGATATAAAACATCACAATTAGTAGTATCTTGATATTTACTGCCAGGTTCTACCAGGTAGCTAATCCGAATCCTCCCCTAGTCGGTAGTAGGACTTCCACAGTAATCAACAGTTAAGCCAAATCCTATCACCCCATTATCCCCAACCATATAATTAAATGTTCAACCCGAATCTGTATTATACCCAATATTTTTAATTTTTATGATTCTTTAGCTGGTATTTCACCAGAGTTAGTTTCAAGAACTACAGTAGGAATAGGTACTTCTTCAACTGCCGGGTGTCTTTCCATAGTTAAAGCTGTTTGTTGAGAACCAGATAATCGCTTCAAAAGTTTAGGTTTCGGGTCATGTAACAAATAAATAATCTGGTCTCCTGGTTGCCAATTTTCACTAGCAGGTAATACTTGAAGACTTCCTTGCCGTTCAATCAAAAGTGGTATTAACTCTCCAGACTTAATCAGTGTTCTAAGATGATTTTTTTGAAATTCAAATCCCAATTCCTTCAGCACTGTTTCACCTAACTTCACCTCTTTGTCATCAAGATATTGATTCCAATTTTTCAGATTTAACTCAGTCATAAATGCTTGTTGAACCTTTTCTTTATTATTCTGATTTTTCTGCTGGGGACTTTTTGGATAAACAGCTAATACTCTTGGTGGCTTAAACTCTTCTGCTGCTCTTTGAGCCAAAACTAAATTGACTTCCCCATTGTTAGTCATTGCTAAGAAAGTGCCTACTGATTCTAAACCAGCTTCTTCTAGGACATTAACATCTAAGGCGCTACTTTTATATGCTTGTAAACCTTCTGTCTCTGCCTGCTTACAAGATTCTTCATCTGTATCAATTAGTACCATTGATTCACCCCTATCTTTAAATATCTTTCCAATTAATCGCGACAGAGGATTCGAACCTACTATAACAGCACCAGTAGCAGCACTAGAAGTAATTCCTAAAAATTGAGCCACAAATTTTGCTGTCAACCCTTGACTAAACACTGTCATCATAATTGTTAAGAATACTAAAGCTTTAATAGAGTCACCACCATTGATACCATTCTGAGTTAACAAGATGGCAAACAGAGAAGAAACTGAAGCCGAAACTATTCCTCTGGGCGCAACCCAACTAACAAATATCTTTTGTCGCCAATTAAGCTGACTATTCCAAGTACAGATTAATATATTGAGAGGACGAACCAGAAACATTAAGCTCAAAACCGTAAATATACTTCCCCAACCTAGGGCAACCACACTTGCTAAAGATAGGTCAGCCGCTAATAGAATAAACAATACTGAAACACCTAGCATTGTCAGTTGTCCTTTGAAGCGCCTAATTAATCGCAACTCTGGTATTTCAGCAGCTCCAACTACTATCCCCGCTACTACTGTAGTCATTAACCCAGATTCACTACGGACTACTTCTGCTAGACCAAACATCCCCCACAAAGCAGCTAAAACCACTAAATTTGCTAACTCTTCCGAGAGAAATTTGGCTCTTTTCAAACTAAACCCAAGTAGCCAACCACCTGCTGCACCAATAGCAACCCCGATTCCTAGGCGCACAAATAGGTCTCTAAATAATCCTATAGAGGCAGTGTCTTCATTTAACACGATATTAAGTACCAATACGGCTAGAATTGCTCCTACAGGATCGATAAGAACTCCTTCTCCCTCCAACAAAGTAGCTACTTTTCGATCTACTGATACCTGTTTGAGCAATGGTCCTACTACTGTTGGTCCTGTAACTACTACTAGGGAAGCGTAAAGAAATGCGATAGGCCAAGGAAATTCTCCTAACCAATGAGCAGCCATACCTCCACCGATGAGTGTAATTAATGTCCCTATAGTAACTAAGTTGCGGATACTGCCGGAAACTCTTCCTAATTCTCTTAGTTCCAAATTAAGGCCACCTTCAAACAGGATTAGGGCTACAAATAGAGAGACTATAACCTCTAGACCACTCCCTAATAGGTTAGGATGTACCAGGCCTAAACCATCTTTACCTACTAAAATACCAAATAGTAGCAAAAAAACTATTGCAGGTACTTTAAGGTAGGCAGCTACAACTTGGGAAGCTATACCACTGGCTATTGTAAGGATAATCAGCAGAGTTATATTAAAGGGTATTTCCATAAGTGTTTTTTTCCCAGTCTTACCAGGTTTTTTCTCAGGGTTCAGATTTTGGCCATAAAATCTTCTCTCTTAATTTTGGCTGGTTAGTTTTTCTAGATTGTTTTTAGGGATAAAGTTATTATTTTTTTTTGCTTAATTAATTCTTAACTTTAAATCAGGTTTTCTGGCAGGAATTCTTGGCATCAAACAATTTAACTACCAAGCTTTTTACTTTTTCATTAATTTATTTTCTAGCCTTATTTTCTAGCCTAATTTATTTTTGTATATATTGACTAATTTTTGTCCATCTTTCTCCCAAAACAGATTCATACATTTTGTATTATAACTACTATTAAGCAAAGTGCAACTATGACTGATTTTTCACTGTTGCAGCAATAGAGATAGAGATAATCTGTCGTATTTTCCAAAGTTATAGGGTATACTAGTAACCCCATATCAATCCTATTTTTAGATTGTCCAGAATCTTAGCACTTTTTGGGATTTGGGTTTTGGGACAGTGGGCAAAGGTTTCGGAGTTGACTTCTAGTTTTTGAATTGTCACAACCTATTTGGGATTGCCATAGTAGCATATGATAATGGGGTAAATTGATCAAACCTTATTCTAAAAAATTGTAGAAATTTGGGGAAAGGAAAAAATTTCCATAAGAAAACTATATCAAAGCTTGGGAATGAACAAAAGTTTTATTCAAAAATTAATCAAAATACTATTGAATAATTAAGGTTGATAATTTAGTTTTTATAGGTAAGTTAACAGTTCATATTGCACAGCATATACTATAATATTAAAGAGAATAATGGTTAGATGAGAAAGACCTTAAAAACCAGATGAAAATATTTCGGTATTGAGGGACTATATGTTGAGAAAAAGTTTTTAAGATTTACGGAGCAGTGGACGGAGTAACTTTGGAGTGTGCAGCACTAGGATAGGGTTTCCCAGGGTCTAATGTGACTATAAGAGGGATAGTATTTATGGCGATCACATAAATTGATCAAACCTTATCCCATAGACTAGAAAAAAAAGACGTGCCATTAGGATC
>JAKQYE010000118.1:8621-19747 GCA_023356605.1 Trichodesmium sp. MAG_R02
CACTAGGATAGGGTTTCCCAGGGTCTAATGTGACTATAAGAGGGATAGTATTTATGGCGATCACATAAATTGATCAAACCTTATCCCATAGACTAGAAAAAAAAGACGTGCCATTAGGATCCCTTAGGGGGGAATAATTTCACCATATCCCATTGCTATGCCCAGCTAAATCACCAAATATTTCACACTTAATCGCCATTTTAAAAGTTTTTATAGATATAGTTATTTTAATTTAGATTGATACAAGTATTTCTGGGTATAACTCGCGTTTCAGCAGAAAAAGTTCTCCATTCTTATTCAAAATGACTATACCTTCTAGAAATTTTATTACTAATTTGTTTATTGCAACCATCTCTTATTTTCCGAAAATTTGCGAACTTACCCGTTAGTAATTTTCTACACTTTATTCCCAGATAACTGTCGATAAATACAAGAAATATCCCTCACAAGTATACTAGCAAATTGAGCTAAAATCAAATTCCAGAAATAGCCATATTGAGGATGATTCTTCAATCACAAAAGTTCGGGAAATACATAAAATATTTTGGTTTTTCTATATTCAGGAGGATTGTCTTCTATACTGTGATTTGTTCTGGTTCAGACAGTACATGACCAATGATTTTTCCTTCCATTAGGGTCCCTTAGGGGGGAATGATTTCACCATATCCCATTGCTATGCCCAGCTAAATCACCAAATATTTCACACTTAATCGCCATTTTAAGAGTTTTTATAGATATAGTTATTTTAATAAAGAATTGAGACAAGTATTTCTGGCTATAACTCGCATTTCAGCAGAAAAAGTTCTCCATTCTTATTTGAAATGACTATACCTTCTAGAAATTTTATTACTAATTTGTTTGTTGCAACCATCTCTTATTTTCCGATAATTTGCGAATTTACCCGTTAGTATTTTTCTGCACTTTATTCCCAGATAACTGTCGATAAATATAAGAAATCCCCCTCACAGGTATACTAGCAAATTGAGCTAAAATCAAATTCCAGAGATAGCCATATTGAGGATGATTCTTCAGTAACAAAAGTTCAGCAAATACATAAAATCTTTTAGTTTTTCTATATTCAGGAGGATTCTCTTCTATCCTGATTTGTTCTGGTTCAGGCAATATATGACCAATGATTTTTCCTTTTTCATAATACTTAGCTTGAATAGAAAGCCCAAGTAATCTATCTAGACACCAGAAAGGAAAATATTTAAACGGTCCAAACAAAATCATTGCATCTCTAATATCTGTTAAAGTTGCTTGTAGTATTTGATTATTCCATACTTTTTTATCAAAATTTTCTGTATGACGTCCGTGCTGATCTTTTCTTCCCCTAAAAATGTACAAAGGATCGAGTTTATTATGCAAAGGAGCTATGGGGATTTCCCCGAGATAATTGGGTTTTCCACATAAATTTCTATCTTCTCTACTTACACCACAAGTCTTAATCTCATCAATATTATATACTCCTTCCCAAGGAGATTTTAAACTCGCCTCATCACCATATTTTAAGCTTTTTCTACTTAGTCTTAAAACCCAACTATCAGGGAGTTTTGTAAAATATTGTTTGGTTATTTCTACAATATCTGGATGGAGAAGTTCATCACAATTTACTGTTAAAACATATTTTTTTGAGGCATTCATCAGACCAGTCATTCTTTGAATTATTTATCCACGAAATAAGCTATTTATTTGTTGAACTCGCGGGTCCCTAATTGGAAGTTTTTTCATTCCTGGAGGATGAACTAATATTAATTCTACATCTCCGTTAATTTTTAATAGAGCTTCGATATTTTATCACTTTAGTAAATAGGGGAAAGAGATTAATACTTAAATATACCTCAGCATCCTCAAAATCCCTGTAATTATGGCCAGACAGCTACCTCATGGCAATCGCATTTAGTTTTTGGAAGGTAGTCTAATATTGAATTTTAGCGATCGCCAAGAGATTTTTATCTAAAGTCGAAATCCTTGCCAGCAAAGAGGTATAAGATTTTAATGGGATTGCCCTGGTACTTACCTCCGGCTGAGGTGGGAGGCAAGAAAATCCAACATTTCCTTTTTTCTTCCCTTAAAAGGGGATGATAACCTTATTTCTTGGTCATACTTATATATATGAGTTAAGTTATTTGAATATATCATACTATTTATCCAAAAAAAAATAATACATTTAAGTAGTGTTTTTTTCTTGTTAAACTAGATATTTCTGAATAAGTCGAGGAACTGAAAGCAATTTGTTGGCAAAATTCTACTAAATATTAGCCATAATTTTGTAGCTTCATTAATAGGATGGCAGTTCATCATTGAAGATGAACGAAAAAGTAGGTGTACTTGAAAATCTTTATAAGCTTGTTTCGACTAGGTAAACAATTTTGTAATCATACTCCCCATCGTTTTAGTGATCTTGCTGAGGCTACACCCTGCGATCGCATATATAAGTATTTTTTTTTACATAAATGTGATGGTAGCACTTAAGTTTTCTATTTCTAAATACTATATTATTGACGTAATTTTATTCTTTCAGGACTTACGCAAAAAACCTGGTTAAGACAGTAAATCACTCTTTTTAACACATAAATATCTACGAGAAACCGGGTTTGCGGAGTTTGCCTTCGTAAGTCCTGTCTCTACTAACCTCTATGATTTTTCTAGTAATTTTTACTACTATCCAAGTATGGCATTACTTTTGATAACTTATATAATACTGGGTTTCATCAATCATTGAACTTAACAATTCCGGGCAATATTATTCTTATATTTCAACCAAGTTATTGTCGGTGAAGTTAATCCAATAGAGAGACTAGAGTTAGGAATAAAACAAAAACTCAAGTAGATAATATTTGGAGATTTATCAGACCTTTTGGGAATTTATTAACAAAATCCTGCTAAATACTAACCAGGATTTTCTAGCTTCACTAACAGCATGGCAATTCATCATTGAAGCATTAGACAAATTAGGTATACTTGAAAATTTTTATTGGCCAGTTCCAACTAGGTGAGCAAATTGGTAATAATATTCTGCATAATTTTTACGATCGCATACATAAATAATTTGTGGACATATACGTGATAGCAGTGCCAAGTATAGTATTATTTTTGAGCAATGGTGTTATAGCACCGTGGGTTGCCATGTTTATATACTACAAGTCGCTCCTAATGTAATATATGTGAAAGTATTGTTAATAGAAGCAGAAATTTGTACTACATTTAAAGACAATAGTAATCGACACTGATAACACTTTATTAGGGACGTGGGTAGATGTTTCTGGAACAGAAAAAACTTTAGATATTAGGATGGCTACTGGCTCCGAGTCACATCTACAGAATGTGGGGTACAACTCATGATTTTTGGAGTTATAGTCTTGAGAGTTAAAAGGGTTTACTTACAAATATCACTACATCTACAGGACAATCATTTAACTTTAGTAGTTTTTCCTGCTATCTTAACTTTCCGAGTCAAATCAGCCACTTTCAAAGTATACAAACTTGCTTGTGGAGTTACATATAAAGGAGTTCCCTCCAACAAATGTTCAATTACCATTTTCATATCTTTAGCAAATAAACCACGCCTAGCACCTACTTCTATAGTTTCTATTTTTTCTCCCTGCAATAGTTTACCTTGTTGGGGAGTAAAAATTAATGTACCTTCTTCACCGTAAAGAGTAAAGATGTTTTCTGAATGCCAAAAAGTTTCGCCCTTGCCATAGACAACTTCCCCTATTACATCATTATTAAACCTTAACTGAGCAGTACACAAACAGGCTTTATAAAGGTCAACTTCTGTATACCAAAACTGACTTTGACAACTAACCGCATCAACCTGACCAAATAGATCGGTAAACCGATGCAAACGAGAAAGCGCTCCCACAAAAGGAAAGCCAAATAGTGAAGAGCGATAAGTCCATTTTTTGGGTGCAGGTTGTTTAGAATTAATTGTGACGTAACGAGCGTAGAAAATTTTACCAATTCTGGACAAAGATTGTTTAATAGCATTGTGGAGACCACCGAGAAGTTCTATATGTTCAACGTGTAATAGTTTATTTTTCTTGGCTGCCAGAGAAATTAATGACTCCGCTTCAGTTGGGTCTAGGGAGAGAGGATATTCAACTATAATATGTTTGTCATTTTCGAGAGCAGCACGAGCGATCGCTCCATGGTCTCTATTAATAGTAGAAATGATGACTAGATCCAAATCTTCTCGTTCTACCAGTTGTTGCCAAGAAGTTGTACTCTGGACTTGGAAGTTTTGACTAAATGCTTCAGTTTTTTCTGGAGTATGACCTGCAACAGTCACTAGAAGCGTTGGCGCAGCATTCCCAAGGAATTGCTCATCTGCTTTTAATGCCTCAGCTCTAGCCTTAGCAGCATAGCCAGTGCCAACAATACCAACTCTAATTGGGATAGAGCAGAAAGAGGAAGAGATATTTATTTCACTCATAGCAACATATAGAATTGCACAATCCTAAATTATAAGTTATATACTTAAGATTTGTGATATGTTTAATTCTTTTTTATATATGTGGAGTAAAAAAAATGGCCAATTATATATAAGTAATCAGAATTAAATTAGAATTATTTATAACAAATTCTATGGTAATTTTTGTTTCAATAGGTTTTACAAGTTTGCTTTTTTCCCTTAGTATGGGAGATGGCAAAAAACAAATACAACTATTCTAGCTAATCAAGCCTAGTGATTTGTATAAGTTAAACTTATGAATATAGTCCACTCTGGAGAGGAAAACTAAATGGCTACCCAGGTAAAATTACCTTATTCCTGCTGTGCTGTTGCTTGTTATACCTGTGATAGTAAAGTCAAGTCAGGCAAAGTAGATTGATAGTGACCAGTCATTCTTAGATGACGATGAAGCAAGTGAGGGATGAATACTAACTTCTGTAGGCAAGCCCACATCTGATTGTAAAATCGAAACTCATAAGGAAGATGATCTACAGTTTTAACTACTGTAGAAGATTGTAAAAACTGGTTGATTTCCACAATAGTCTAAAAAATAATTTATCAGTCTTAACATTCTAAGTTTTAGGTTATTGCAAGCTGTGGATTATCAACAAATGTTAGCATTCATAGTATGGGAAATTATCTAAGGACGAAAATATTAGACCTGTCCAGAAATACTGATTTTGGAGGGCGAGAATAGAGGTTTGACAACATTTTGTTCAGAAAGTTTATTAGATAAAGGAGCACAATATGCCAACTTACAAAGTCACCCTTAAAACTCCAGAGGGTGAAATATCAACTTATGATGTTTCTGATGATGAGTATATTCTTGATGTAGCAGAAGAGCAAGGGTTGGATTTACCCTCCTCCTGTCGTTCAGGCGCTTGTTCTAGTTGTGCTGCTAAAGTAGAATCAGGTACAATAAACCAGTCTGAGCAGTCTTTCTTAGATGATGAGCAGATTGAAGAAGGATATATACTAACTTGTGTAGCTTATCCTACCTCTGATTGTACTATCATAACTAACAAAGAAGAGGATCTTTACTGAAAACTTTAGTTGACAACTTCAAGTCAATCAATCTAGCAATAGCCTGGGTCTTGCCAATTAACTTCTGTGAGCGCTGAAAACAAAGGCAATATATGTAGTAAAAGTTTTTACAACATTTTCCTGTTGTCTACTTTGGTTGATACCCGCTCAGTAGAGAACTTTCTACTGTGCATTACTAACAAATGTTAGCACTCATAGTATCGGAAATTATCTAAAAGACGAAAGTATTAGACCTGTCCAAAAATACTGATTTTGGAACCAGAGAATAGAAGTTTGACAAGCTTTTGTTCAGAGATTATATTAAATAAAGGAGCATAATATGCCAACTTACAAAGTCACCCTTAAAACCAGAAGCGGAGAGCAACAGATTGAAGTTCCTGATGATGACTATATTCTTGATGTAGCAGAAGAGCAAGGGCTCGAATTACCCTACTCCTGTCGTGCAGGTGCTTGTTCTACTTGTGCTGGCAAACTAGTATCTGGAACAATAGAGCAATCCGATCAATCTTTTTTAGATGAGGACCAGATGAAAGCAGGATATGTATTGACTTGTGTAGCTTATCCTACCTCTGATTGTACTATCGAAACTCACAAAGAAGAAACACTTTACTAAAGACTTTAGTTGACAACTTAAAGTCAATCAATCTACGAATTTTGAGAGAACTTTACATGGCTACATATAAAGTTACTCTGATTAATAAAATATAAGGAACAGGACTTACGCAGTACCGCTATATATGGTGCAAAAAAATATCATTTTCAAGATATTGCGACTATACATAGTGCCGTTGCGTAAGTCCTAAGGAATTAATCAAACTATTGATTGTTCTGATGATGAATATATTTTTTATGTCGCCGCACAACAAGGTCTATAACTGTCATACTCCTGTCGTATAGGTGCTTTTTCTTGTTGTGCGGATAAAACGAATCTGGCGAAATTTGCCATTCTGACCAATCTTTCTTAGATGACGATCAGATTGCAGCAGAACTCAAAAATCAGATGATCTACCAAGTTAGTGATCACAAGACTTACGTAAGGATATCACATCATAGACCATCTGTTCGAGGGGACTTGACAGTTAAATAAAAATTAACTATACTCATTCAAGCTTGCACATACATAGAGATATTGTAGCAGTATGAGTAATGAGCAAAGACTATGTGATAATGTGATAGGTTAAGCTGACTAGGGGTTTTGTTGCCTGAGTCTAAGGATAAGTTACAGACTGCACTCATTAGACCTAATTATTGTGAATTCAAAGACTAATATTTTAAATAACGGTTGATTGTATCATGGCTGATATTTTCGTTCTGGGTTTGCTAAGGAGCGTGATTGTATAATTTCTGTAAATATTGACGAGTTACAACATGAATTTTAATCCGTATTTTCATATTTTTGCCAGTACTATAATTATGTCATTATTGTCTAATCATTAAATATTTTTATCAAATTAATTTAACAATTTGTAATTTATTTTTAGATATTTTGTGATTTTTTTGTTACTAAATAATATATATTAAAAGTAATATACATTCGAAAAAACAATTAATTATAGTATTGACAATTTAATACAACTTTACCCTATATATAGTGTGCTTGCGTAAGTACCGAATTGTTTATAGCTGATTGGAATTAGGGCGTTGCTGATGGGTGGGTATAATTTGTATTTTTGGTAATTGCTAAACTATTAAATAATAAATATTTTAGATTGTTCAATTTTTATTTTCATACCTTGATCCAGCAACACCAGAATTAGTTATAAACAATCAACCTATTTACCCTCGATCGCTATAACTATTCTTGCCCAAAAGTAACTGACTCGTTGAGAGATTGAACTTCAGTTCCCGGAAAATAAAAACCGAGAATACCCTCGCTACTCCAACCTAACTCAGCTAACTTAATAGAACCTTTCTGACTCAAACCTACTCCATGTCCAAGCCCACCGCCAACAAAAGTATAACCCCACAAAGTTTGATCAGGTTTGTATATAGGGTCTAGATAAAACAGTGTACTCCAAGGGACCCAAAAAGCATTTTGTACCTCATCTTTATTTAATTCTATAATGCCTCTATCTGTTTCCACAGTCATTTTCAGAACACGACCAGCTAGCGATCGCTCTGTCACCTCCACTTTTTTAATTATTTCAAACTGAGCAAAAGGACTTTTTTTCTTTTGAAAATAACTCTTTAAATAGCCAACTATATCAGGCAAACTAACCGCCTCTTGCCAGCGAAATTCTCTCCAACCTTCTTCATTAAATCCTTTTTTAAGACTCATAAACTTACGGAAGTTTTGTTCATAAGCCAAACTATTTCTAGATAAATCCCAAATATTATTAACCCCATCAATAACAGGTCGTAAATAAGGACGTTCAGTACCATTCCACAAATCATTAAAATCCGCCGTAACACCACCACTAACAGCAAAATAAACTGCATCTATCAACTCATCTTTATAAGTCAGAACTTTTCCCCTAGTTGCTGTTACTGCTGTATCTGTTTCTGGGTAGACATCCAATCCTTTATAAACTTGACAGTGAGTATCAGCACATAACTCATAATTATCTACCACAAACCGATGTAAATTTCTAAGTGCATAAGTTCTAGCTAAAATTGACTGAGCTTCTAAGGATGCTTTTGGTGGCCAAGCTCCTAATTCATGGGGTACTACTCCCCGAATATAAGTCTCTATTGGTACATTATTCACCAACGTATAAGTACCATAAGCATTAGGTTCTAGTTTTAACGAGCCAGCATAACGTCGTTCTTCTAGTGTTGCTGTATCTTGGTTAAATTGATTACTGATGATAATTTCATCTTTCCCCGCAGTAATATATAGTTCATGGCGATGATAAATATAGCCATTCATATTCCAGTAAGCTGTAGGTCGTTGTTTTAAAGTTTCCAGATCAAGATAGACATTTGTATTACTATGAGCTTGTATACTTTCTAATAGCCAGCGTCGTAATAAAGGAGTTTTATAGACTTCTCTTTTTGCCCAAACTTTCCATCTATCTGGTTGAGCCACTTCTACTTCTATTCCTTTATTTTTCCAGAATTGGGCATCTTCTTCAGCATTTTCATAACTACGGTGACTACTAAGAATTAACCGCTCCTTTAAGATAGGTTCTTCTAGAGGTCTCATTTTAATTTTTAGTTCTACTTTTTCAGTAGTAAGAGTGTCTTCTCCTCCCGGAGTTTTAAACCGTAAAGTCAATTTATCTCCTGGAGTAGCTTTAATAATAATTTTATCTGTTGCTTTAGCACCAAATCTTTGTATAATTCCTATTTTGAGTAATTTGTTATATTCTGCCATAGCTTTTACTGGTATTACATTTAATCCTAGTAGCAAAGCTATTATGAATATTGTATTTTGGCTTAATTTCTTAAGTGAATATTTTTTAGATGTTTTACCCAACAATTTTCTTCACCTATATAGTATTTATTTGATGATTATTGCACATAAACATGGTAAGCATTCAGCGGTCAGCTATCAGCTATGAGTTATTAACTCATTATATTGGAAGGATGAATTAGTCTTCAAGGAGAATTTAAAAAGTTATGTTGGCGTATAGCAGTCCACGCATAGGTCGCGACAAATCAAAAAGTAAATAAAACTTTTAAAACTTTTACCTATTCTCTTTGCCCTGTTTCCTGTCACCTAAAAACCAGTAGAATTTTTGCCACAAACACTCATAAGATTGCTATAGCATTTCATATTTTAGGAATGTTAGAAATGTTAGGAAATGTAATTGGTAATCAGTTAACCTTAGTATTTGCTTGCATAAATTCAAAAGCTGAGAGCTGAGCGCTAAAGTGCTAAAGACTTACTAAACATGACTTGATTGAAAACCCTAATATTTAAACCATTTTAGCTCACGGGGTGACAAGCAGCTCAAAACTATTGGTTTTAAGGATGTAATGAAGGGTTTAAATATACAAATTATTAGAAGGGTGTGGGCGATCGCTATCCATCGGCATCCCTAATTTTTGTTAATTTTTATTTCAATTAAGGGGATTTCCCCTGGATTTGCCCCTATTTAAGTTAATTTTTATGTCAAACTTAAATACTAGCCATAAGTCACATTTTATGATTAAAAAAGTCAGTCTACTTAAACAAATAGATTGATTAAAATGCAATTTTTATAGCAATCCGCCCATAGGTTGCGGCAAATCAAAAAGTAGATAAAAAAGTCGAAACTATTACCTGCTGCTTCTTCCCTAAAAAGCAGTAAAACTTTTGCCACAAGTAAAATAGGATTGCTATATCATTCTATGACCTGTATTTTAAACAATCTTTGACTAATAGTCAACTTCAAACTTTAAAAATTTTAGTTTGGTTACTCACTGTTCAAAAAACTCTTAAGTTAGAAAGACTTGTAGCTGGCTTTCCATTACTTATAAAATATGAGAGTCGTCGAAAACATATTCAAAGGTTTTTAACATCCTGCATCTTGAAGTCTACCTCTGTTTTCGTTTTCAATTATTAAAAGTATTATAGAGAGAGAATTTTACCATGGAAGTTAATAAATTATTAGTATAGATAGGAGACAATGGAAAAATAATAATGTTTTTGTTATTGCCATCATATATAAAAAATGAGCTTTACCTATTTACTGGCTAGTTTTCAATTCAATTTATTCCCACTAATGTGACATAAAAAAAGCACTCTAATTTACCAGTTTTACGGTTACTGAAAAAATATAAACTTGTTGTTATTGGATACCAATAATTCCATGGCATTGGATTATCATACTGGCTAAAAAAAATCAAATCACCTCAAAAAAAATATTTTGTTTTCAGGCAAAAAATGAATACTAATTATAGGAAACCCAGCAGAAAATATCAGCCATTAAGTAGTTTGTCTATCTTGCCAGGGAATCAAATATTTTCAAGTAACATTAATATTACTAATAAAAAAAGGCTTGTACATTTTAATTTAGTCACTTATTGAAAGAGAAAATACAAAAATAAGTTAGATTTAGACATTTTAATTAAGTCGCTTATTAGAATAGAAAATACAAAAATAAGTTAGAAAAAGAACCTTGGTATTTATTGAAAAATCTTGATAATTCCGATGAAATTTTAAAAAGATATCGATCTAGAATGGGTATTGAGGCGATGTTTAAAAATTGTAAAATAGGTGGATATAATTTAGAAGGCAGTCAAACTAATACACAAGGTTTGACTAATTTAATTTTACTGATAGCTATTGCGTATATAGCTTCATGTTATCGAGGTAAACTTATCAAAAAATTAGGGCATCAAAACAATATTTTTAGACTTACATAGGCATGTAGAAAATACAAAATACATAGTAAGTTGGAGTTTTTTTCCATTCTTCCTATTTCGACTCGGAAGCTAAAGTATGAGATGGACGAGACACTTTAATCTTTTATTCTAGCCTCCTCAGATACCCCCTTACTCGCTGTAGAGACACCGAACGTCCCAGCAACTCACTAATCCAGAGCGCTACCTTTGGGCCACTCCATCTGCCTCCACCAAGAGGCTCTCCTTCTAAAACTTGTAACAGTAGAGCTTGCTGCTGGTAATCTAGCAAAGGTTTGGCTCCCTGGTTCTGGTGACGACCATCTCTAATCGCTGCTGGCCCTCCTTTGTTAAACCG
>JAKQYE010000119.1:0-12412 GCA_023356605.1 Trichodesmium sp. MAG_R02
AGTATATGGTTTGTAGTAGGGCAAGAGCACTATCTGCACTGAGGACTAAAGCCCTACTTAACAACGCCATTTTTTCCTAACGTCTAGATCGATCAGAAGGGATTAATACACTGGTGTTTTTGTACTCAAAGCTTCTTCTAACCAGACATTAGGTAATTGACTAGGTTTTTGAGGTAATTCCATAAAACCCATTTCTGTTAACCGAATCACATTACTGAGAGTTTCGACTAAAGTTGGATTAAAATAAGTGCCACTGCGATCGCTACACTTTTCTAGGGCCTCTCCTAAACTAAGAGCAACTCGTTTACCTCGTGCTTGTGTCAGTTCCTGGAAGTAAGAAACTAATCCCAAGATTTGAGACTCTATAAGTATTTCTTCTTCTTTGAGGCCATCCGGTTTGCCACTACCATCCCAATATTCTAAATGATGAATAATAATTTTCGTAACATGTACTAACTCTGGCATTGCTGCTAATAACTGACCTCCAAGTACACTCCGTTTCTGCCAAAAAATTAAATTTGCATCATCTAATTCATCTGGTGTTTTAGTAAATATTTCTTTTGGTGCTGAGGTTAACCCTACTCGAAACAATAATCCAGCTAACCGCAAACGTCGTAAATTTAGAGTAGGTAAATCTAACATTTGCCCTAAAGTTTCAGATAAAGCTGCTACTTGTAGAGATGCAATGGAATTTGCTTGATCACGTTCGTCTACTTTCTGAGCCATGCGTAAAAATGCCTGCAATTTGTTGGCATTAATGTTGCGACTAACTTGTAATGCTTGACCTTCTAATTCCCAAAGTTCCCTTGTTTGCTTATTTATGGCTATCATTTGCTGTTGGGAAGTTTGCAAGTAAGAAACTATTCGAGATACTACATTCGTCATATCTGTAGGTGGTATCTCTTCAGTAGTAACAATTTCTTGATGTTGTTTTTGAATAGTATCTGCTAGTGCTGGGTTGTAAGGACGACATCGTTCTACAAGAATTTCGGCAGCTTTAGCTACTAAGGTCTCGTCAAAAGTCCATAAACCATAGAATTTTCTCTCCATATCTACAGTTGGTTTACCACTGGGTAAATATTCATCTTCAGAAAGTTCATGGCAAAGTACCATAGCTCGGTAACTTGGAGCTAAAATAATTAGATTCCATTCATTAACCAGACTGTCAGTTGTTTCCAGATTAATTAAGGATACATTATCTAACTTACTTGTAGAATGTTGAGATAACCCACTATCTGGTACTGCTCCTATCATGACGTGACGGCTACATTGAGCTAATTCTTGGTAACGATCTGCTTCTTGCAGATACCATTTTCCTTGTTGAAATGTTACTAAAACTAATGGTTTAGCATCTGGGTGTTGACTGCTCACTTGTAATATATGGTCTTCTAAAGCATGACATAGAGCTACTAATGTATTTTTAAAATAAACTCCGTAACTATGGGGCAATTTTCCTTCTGGACTTCTTGTTTTAAGTTGATTTAAAGTTGCTTTGCAATCCATTTTTGTAAATGATAATTATTTATTTGATCAAAACAGAATTAATTTAAGGTCTTTGTTAAATTAGTAAGCTACAAAATTTAGATATAAATTATGTAGAAATTTCAGATTTAGGAACCTTCTTAGCTAGTAAGCATAGGTCAGTTTAAAAACCTACGAAATATCATATTTTATTGAGCTAAAACTCACTGCTTCCAAAAGTTGGATGGTTTTTCTCCGGTCAATCATCTTTTTTCAAAGCTTTGAAAAACTGATGAGTGAGGCTGACACCTTTTTAATTTTATTCCCTGGCTGCTGACTCTTTCTTCAAATTTTTGTCTTTTCTTTTCTAACTACCCTTAAATACTAGGATAATTATTAGATTTAATGTATTTACGCAGATTATGATAATTTTGTCAAGTATTATTAAGTTTTTGTAGTAAAAAACACATTTTACTATATCCTAATTATAATAAATTTTCAAGTCTTATTAACTTTTGTAATGAAAATTCACTGAAATATATTCTAATCTAATCTAATTAAGTATACAACCATGGCAGTTTATCAAGACAGAGAGGCATTTATTCCCTATTCTCGCAGAGATTTAATAGAACTTTGTATTAAAGATGGTAAATTAGCAGATGCTTCTTTACAAAAATTTAGAGACTTCTGTTCTCTTCTACTCGCTTATTACCATTTTAAACTACATAGAATACTAGAAATATTAAAGGAAAATTATGCTCCTTTTAATCCTGATTTTAATAGTAAAAATATTGTTGATTACTCATGCTCACAACTTACTATGATGAAAAGTAAGGTTGTTGAGAATTTCAAGGAAATTCTAGAGCAAGGTAATTATTACCCTATATCTCAGGCTAGTTTAAAACGTGCTTTTCAAAAAAAATCCCTAATTCAACTTAAAACGAATGTCAATCTTGATAATTTTGAAGAAATGATATGTTACTGCCGAGGAGACATATATAAAAGAATAAAAGTCAAGAGATTTTTCCGAGAAATTGAAAAAAAAATTGATGTTTTTGAAAGAGTTGCTTTATTAATTAAATTCCAAAATACAAAAGATATTAATTCTCCTGAAAATTTTTTAGAAGAGTATAATTCGATGCCTAGTAAAATCTATCTTTATCTATATAAAAATATTCCTAAAGATGATATCGAGTTTTTGTTTCCTAACATAAAAATTAGCATGACATTGAAAGACCGTCTGATGTTAATAGTGCCTGCTATTGGTGCAGCAGTACCTATTGCTCTAAAAATTTTACCCCAACTTTTACTAATTATTGGTGTAATTATCTTTCTAGTTTTTGGTCCGTCTTATGTCGAAAGATTGAACTTGAAAGCTAATCAAGAAGATATTAAGAATATGACAGGAATTTTAATAGCTACATTATCTTTATTGCTTACTTTAGGAGGGTTTTGTTTCAAGCAATATACTCAATATAAAAATAAACATATTAAGTTTCAAAAGCAGGTAACAGAAACCTTATTTTTCAAAAATATTGCTAATAATTTAGGTGTATTTCAATCTTTAGTTGATGATGCAGAAGAAGAAGAATGCAAGGAAATTATCTTAGTTTATTATCATTTGCTAACTAGCAATACACCACTTACTCCAAAACAATTGGATAATAAAATTGAAGCATGGATGGAGCAAAATTTTGATACAAAAATAGATTTTGATATTAATGGTCCTTTAAATAATTTGGCAAAAATTAAAGGTAAAATTATCAGTGATGTTAAAAGTGAAGAGGAGATACCAGAAATTTCATTATTGACCTATGATAAAAATGGTTGTTGTCAAGTTTTATCTATAGATAATGCCAAGAAATTAATAGATCATATCTGGGATAATCTGTTTGTTTATACTTAAGCTTTTGTCCATTTAAAGAACTTATTGTTGTATGCCTCCCTTAAGAAAAAGCCTTCTAAATTCTATTAGTGATTCTCTATTAGTGATTCTTTTTAATCTGCCAAGAAATAAATTTCTTGGCTGAGAGTAGAAGTCATCCTAAGACGACTGGAGGTAGCTGATTTATTATGGCTAATTAATCAGATTTGATATTGCTTACTTAAGTCGATACTATTCGACTAATAATTACTAATAATGCACAGCAAGATTAACCTGTTGAGGGAGTATCTTCCAATTTATATAAGAATACCTGTAGACGCTTTTAAACACTTGTGTTGCCTTGGTTATAATCCCTCACATAAGTTTCAATTACTTGACCATGTCCTTAGGTAACTTATTAGGAATTCGGTTACATAGTGGGCTGGTCTTACACCACAAAACTGCTCTGTCCGTAAAACTTCACCATAATTGACATAACTTGATAAGTACAGCCATGTCAAAATATATAAACTTATGTTAATAAATGTTAACAAATCAACAGTACTTAACTAACCTAACTATTTTCATCCTCCTTGCTAACTTTAGGGATATAATCGGGACGTTGGGTATTTTCCCAACCTGCAGGACGTTTAGAATTGTACCAAGCAATTGAACCGATAGTCACAGCAGCCACAAAGCCTAATACTACAACTCCTATGGGAATCCATAGATTGCCTTCCACCATATCAAATCTTCCTATTATATTTTTATTTGAGTACTATTAATATTATCTCACGGTCTGGAGCAGTTTAAAGAAAAATCCATCTTTAAATAGCTATTAGGGACTCCCGTTATAATCTATGATTTAACGGTGAGAGGAAAACAGCTAGCTTATAAACTATTGGACTTTTGGTTGATTATTTTTAAGTTTTAGGGAATCAATGAAGTCACTAATTACTTAAGTCATTGTTCTTTCATTTTAATACTAAATATAATCTTAGCTTATTTAATCTGTTTTGACTTATCCATATGTTTAATCTTATTATTTTCATAATATCTAGACAATATCTATAAACTTCTAAAACTTTTTGGAAATTATCTTTGCTGGAGAAGTTCTCGTTACAGTCTCCATTTTAATAGGAGAGAACATAAAAAAACGATAATCCTTCTCAGGATGCTGCATATAACGTCTTGCCCTTTGTGGTCTATTAATAATGAAAAGTGCTGTAATGTCTAGGTTAAGTATAGTCGTTTTAATTAAGGTTAAAACAAAAAAATGAGTATAATCAAATTAAGTCAACTAGAAACTATTTTGAACTATGCCTTACAGTTTAGACTTAAGACAAAAAGTAATAAATTTTGTAGAAAATGGCGGTACGATATAGTGTCTCATTTTTATTTTAAATAACTACAAGACTAGCATTTTACCTAACCATCACTCTGAATTGCTCGAGCCAAATTTTTTCAGTTTTTTCAGTATATAATAACCACTTAAATATCTAAAAAAATTAATACAGATTGTGAATTCAGAAAATCTAGAATTATTTGAAACTGAATATAAAGCTGGGAAACAGGCCTTTGAAAGTGGTCAATATAGTAAATCATTACAACATTTAGAAACTGCCCTAGAAAATATTAATCCCAATTCTCACTTAGGAGGAGAGACGCAAATATGGCTAGTAACAACATATCAAGCAGTAGGTAAAGTTCAAGAAGCTACTGCTCTTTGTAAAAAACTTACTCGTCATTCTTATTTACAAACCCGCCAACAAGCAAAACGGATATTAGCTATTCTGGAAGCACCGGTACTGAGAACCCGACCAGAGTGGGTAACAAAAATTCCAGACCTGGGGGCAATATCTGAGAGTGATGCTAAAGATCGTAGGGGTAGCGGTCTAGTTTCCCAAGTTAAGTCGCCTTTAGCGAAGCTAGAAACTCCTCAGTTAGAAGTTGTCGATACTAACAAGGTCAACACACAAGATAATCAGTTTGTTTGGGTTGCTTTAGTATTGATAATTCTGACTTTGAGTGGGTTGGTTTGGTTGAGTTGATTTTTGGAAGTTCCCGTGTGGTGGGCAAATATTCAACAAATGATGCACCACCTAGTAGGAACTATGCACATAACCTTCCTTTTGGAGCTACAGAAAATGAAAATCCCTGTAATTTTTGTCAGGAGAAAAAAATCCTTGTCAGACTCTATAGTCATTTTAGTTTAGATTGATACAAGTATTTATTGCTATAACTCGCGTTTGGTACAGAAAAAGTTTTCCATCTCTTTTTAAAATAACTATAACAATAAAGTGTTTCTCCAGGACAGTGAGTAGTATTAAAGGATGTCAGTTGACAAGATATTGAAGCAATTTTAGCAGACTTGGGAGAAACTCGTAATTCGCGAGTTACTTATGAAAATAATACTTTGGAAATTATGGCGCCATTACCAGAAAATGAAACTGCAAAAGTGATTATTATAGATTTATTAAAGGTGTTGATGGGGGAATTAGAAATTGAGTTCTGGCCTCTTGGTTCTAGGACTTTTAAAAATGAATTGATGGAGCAAGGTATTGAACCTTATGACTGTTTTTCTATTGAAAATGAGGCCTAGGTAGGAGGTAAGAAACAAATAGATTTAACTGTCGATCGGCGTCCAGATTTTGTGTGGGAAATTGACTCCTAAAAGTTTCAATGATAAGGTTTATGTTTGCTCCCGCTGTAGTGATACTGAGGAGCGAGACATTAGTCCAGCTCAGGTATGTTTAACCTAGGCCAAGGGGTAGAAACTGTCCTCTTTAGATGGCCGAGTCCCGTAGCTCTACTGATTGCCCGACCATGAAGTAACTATAGCCTAGGAAGTGCCAGAAACCTCTGGCCCGATGAAATAGTAAAGGGTCGTTTATTCTATGAGTATATTTTACTATTCTTAAATTAAAAGCCATATATAGACAAAAATTGGACAATAAAGCACCTAATTACTAATTAATATTTGTGTGGAGAACGATTGCATTATACCCATAGAAAATAATTGTCAACTATTTCTATCTTTAATTAATATAAATTAACCTAAAAATTAAGAATACCTAAATAAAACAAAATTTTATTGCTTTATTGACAAGCTAGAGCTGAAGTTAGAAGTCAGAAATTGAATTCACAACACAGACTAAATTTGATAGTCGCGAGAATGTCCCAAGAACCCTGGGGACCGCTATTTAACTGACAATAATTTTAGACAATTATTGTACACGATAGATGTTAAATTATTGGAGTGAATTGGTCAAATCCATAGTTGTTAATGAAAAAATGGAGAAGATTATATGAAATTAGCTTACTGGATGTATGCAGGTCCTGCTCACATTGGTACATTGCGCGTTGCCAGTTCTTTTAAAAATGTTCACGCCATTATGCACGCGCCCCTTGGTGACGACTACTTTAATGTCATGCGCTCCATGTTAGAAAGAGAAAGAAATTATACTCCTGTGACTGCCAGTGTAGTTGACCGGAACGTATTGGCGCGGGGGTCCCAAGAAAAAGTAGTAGATAATATCGTCCGCAAAGATAGAGAGGAAACTCCAGATTTAATTGTTCTTACTCCCACCTGCACTTCTAGCATTTTGCAAGAAGATTTAGAAAATTTTGTCGAACGGGCTCAAATAGACGCCAAAGGTGACGTAATGTTAGCAGATGTTAATCATTATCGCGTCAATGAACTACAGGCAGCCGACAGTACTTTGGAGCAAATTGTTAAGTATTATATCAAGAAAGAGAAAAAGAAAGGGGAACTTCCTTCTGGGAGGACAGAAAAACCTTCTGTGAATATCATTGGTATTTCTACCCTTGGTTTCCACAACCAACATGACTGCACAGAGTTAAAACGCTTGATGGTAGACTTAGGCATCGAAGTTAACGAAGTTATTCCCGAAGGTGCATCGGTTCACAATTTAAAAAATCTGCCTCGCGCTTGGTTTAACCTAGTACCTTATAGGGAACTAGGGGTAATGGCCGCTAAATATTTAGAGTCTGAGTTTGGTACGCCTTATATTGATATTACACCTATGGGTGTGGTGGAAACGGCTCGTTGTATTCGGAAAATTCAGCAGGTTGTTAATGCTCAAGGTGCTAATGTTGACTATGAGGAATTTATTGATAATCAAACTTTGCACGTTTCTCAAGCAGCTTGGTTTTCTCGTTCCATTGACTGTCAAAATTTAACTGGTAAGAAAGCGGTGGTATTTGGTGATAATACTCATGCTGCTGCCATGACAAAAGTTTTGGCACGGGAAATGGGTATTCATGTAGTTTGGGCAGGGACTTATTGTAAGTATGATGCTGACTGGTTCCGGGAACAGGTGAGTGAATATTGTGATGAGGTTTTCATTAGTGAGGATAATGGGGAGATTGGGGATGCGATCGCTCGTGTGGAACCTTCAGCAATTTTTGGTACCCAAATGGAGCGTCATGTTGGTAAGCGTTTAGATATTCCTTGTGGTGTTATTGCTGCGCCTATTCATATCCAGAATTTTCCCATTGGTTATAAACCGTTTATGGGTTATGAAGGTACTAATCAAATTGCTGATTTGGTTTATAATTCCTTTACCTTGGGAATGGAAGATCATCTGTTAGAAATATTTGGCGGACACGATACTAAGGAAGTTATTCATAAAGGAATTTCTGCTGATTCTGATTTGAATTGGACTAAAGAAGCAAAGGCAGAATTAAATAAAGTCCCTGGTTTTGTCCGGGGTAAGGTGAAGCGAAATACGGAAAAGTTTGCGAGACTTCGTGGTATTGGGGAGATTTCTTTGGAAGTTATGTATGCTGCCAAAGAAGCTGTCGGTGCCTAGTTGATTGTTGTTAGTTTTGGGGTGGAAAAAACCACCCATTAGATAATTATTAGAGCTTAATAGTATCAGAAAATAATTAGCTCTTTTAACAGCTTACAAAGGAAAAATTAAATACAGCTCTTGAACTTCTTATGAGGTACGCCTACAGGAGCAAGATCCTCGCACTACGTAATTTTTAATATTCACCTTGTACCTTATATGCCCGAAATTTTCTGTAATACTTGACCTCAAAGAATTTATTGGTTGGTTAGAAAGACTTTAAGTAGGTAGTCGTTAAAATTTGTCGCTATATAACAAAATATAAATTACAGCGCTTTTCAAATGGATGAACTATATCGCCATAACTAAAACCTTGTAGGGACGTTGCATACAAAATCCCTATTATGGTTGACCGACATAAAAACTAGAGCTTGGAGGAGGCTTACAAAACTTAATATAGTTCAGTTTTTTTTGTGCGTACCTACTTATCATCCACTAAAAAGCTTGAAAACCATTGAGAAGCTACGGGGGTATTTCGTTCATCATTATAATTAAGTGTTTCGCCGTGGCAGATGAAAGGCAGAGCAAGTGCAGCAGCTATATCCCCTGAACACCATTTTGTCACTACATATATAGGAGGGCCCTTTTTTTATACCAATTTAAAGAAATAATCTTACAAATAGTTTGAAACTAAAGATGTGAAATAATTTTATGAAATTACTATATGGCCAAAGTTTTGAGCTTATCAAATCTTAAATGTATAACTTTCACTCCCCTTCTTGGGGGGGGAAGGGGTAGTAGACTTTTAACTTCCAGGAAACGGTATAACTCTTGGCCTAAAACCATAAAAACGATACCGCAAATAATCTTGAAGAATTCGGTCGTGGTCAAAACAGAGATTTCTAGGAATTTGCCAAGGTTCAAACACAGCTATATTTTTCGCATCATCTGCCGCTTTCGGTTCCCCACTAGCAGTGGCAATAAACACCACACTCATAGTATGTTGACGAGGGTCACGCTTGGGTTCAGAATAAACATAAAATTGTTCAATTAATTCTATTTCTAAACTGGTCTCTTCTTTTGCTTCTCGCCGTGCTGCAATTTCCACAGATTCTCCATAATCAACAAATCCACCAGGAATTGCCCAACCAAAAGGTGGGTTTTGGCGTTCAATTAGTATAATAGGACGCCCTGGTCGGTTGATTAGTTCAATAATAGTATCAACAGTAGGAATAGGATTACGGTATGTCATTTCATTTATTATTATCAGTTCTTCCGGTTAAGGTTAGAGTCTTTAAATACTGAGGTTTATTTGGTAAATTAATTGTTCATTTTAATAGACTTAATCTAATCATTTTTTCTAACATTTTTTCCAAGTTAAATACAGTAGTTAGATACTCATACTGCACGTGAAATGAAACAGCATATAGGAGTAAAAATTGGATAATAATTAAAACTTGTAATGATTAAATAAATTTTCAGTAATTTAGTTATCTTAAATAAGGATCAGTCATTTTTTCGTATGAAATACTTTCATAGCAAGAAACACTTGTCTCAATTCTATTGTGAAATGACTATATGCTTCAGTTAATAATTTCGCCTCCAATCCTATTTGCTTTATATAATCCCATCAATTCTATCAAGTCAGTAATTATAAAAAAATATTTTGTAATTTAGCTCTCTTCACTGCTTCCCTTCGTATATAATTATTTCTTAAATATTCAACTTACACCCAATCGTACTATATATTATGCCACTCTAGTCCCAAGATTATTACCAATGAGAAATATTGATTATATAAGAAAATGAAACGGTTTAATCTCAGTAGGGATATATACTTTTAACTTCATAGAAGTTTGTCAATTTAATCCTCATCTAGCACAGGTACTTAGTAATAAAAAAAAGGTGGAAATCAGCCAATGGGTATTTAAACTTCGCACGATTGAGAAGATATAGTGAACAATCATCTTGTGGTTACTCAAAACCTTACTAGATAAAGACAAACAAAAAGGTTTTAGAAGCTAATTATCCTGTTAATATTTATATGCAATATTGAACCTAAAAGCCACAATCTTCTTCAGTTTTTTTCTAAGGGGGCCATTGTTAAACCAGCTCGACTCAACTGCTGATGGTATAATTCTGCCTGCTCTAGAGGTCCTACCCAGACGATCGCTTGACCTTCGTTATGCACCTGATAAGTCAGTTTCCAAGCACGGTCGCTGGTCATACCAGGAATATATTTTTGTAGACATTCAGCAACGTGTTTAAATGTATTTACATCATCATTTAAGACAATTACTTTATAGTTGGGATATGGTTTGCTAATAACTTGGCCCTGTTGTCTAGGAGCAAGAGTCGTAGAGGAACCACCCTCTCCTCCAGCTGCTGCTATATTTTTTGTCGTTCTTATAATAGATATTCCAAAACCCATGCTACTGCTGCTTAATAAAACCTAATACAAAGGGTCACAATGTGTGACAATTTGATGTTTACTTCCTACTTCAAGTGAGTAAGTCCCCAAGATGAAGGCTTCCCCCATCGGCAACACCTAATTGGCATTTGCACTCGGGCCTACTTGGAATCTATATTATCTTAGTATCAGGAAAGTTGTCAACAAACAGGATGTACACAAACATATGAAATTATACATTATTTGTAGAGGTTAACGGCCGCGACTTCTCCGCAACATTAAAACCCCTACTACAGATGCTGTATAGTCATTTCAAATAAGAATGGAAAACTTTTTCTGCTGAAACTCAATTATAACAAGAAATACTTATCTCAATCTAAATTAAAACAACTCTACATGATATATGATAGTGCCTGGGTAAGTCCTAAACTAAGTGAAAATTCAAAAGTCAAAAAGTAAAAGTCAAAAGTAATATATAACTGAGTTTGAGTATTTAGAAGTGTCTGCGCCCTTTGCTTTGAAGGCTATAAAATTTTGAAAAAAAGCGGAAAATGATAGAGATAGCCATCTAAAATGTCCCATCATACTAAAGTCTACCTCCTATAAATCATGTTTCTTATATAAGGCTACGCAAATACAGTACGGGGTCCCGAGGCCTATTCCCTATTCCCTTATAACCCAAATTTATTGCCCTAAACAAAAGAGGCAGTGCTATAAAACTCCAAAGCAAACTAATAACCGAGTTTAACCAATCCAATTTTTAGCTCTACTGACTGCTTTTTGCCAAAGCACAAAATTTTCTTGCACTTTTGTCCCATTTTTATTGGGTTCAAACACCCGTCCTACTTTATTATTACTCAGCAATTTCTGATAATCGTCCCATAAACCTACTGTCAGACCAGCAGCAAAAGCAGCACCTTGGGCAGTAGCATCAATAAAGGCGGGACGCTCAACTGGAATACCCAACAAGTCTGCCTGATATTGCATTAAAAAATTATTTTGAGAAACTCCACCATCAACTTTCAGATTACTCATAGGAGGAACTCCCCTATCCTTATTCACTGCATCCACAACCTCTTTTACCTGAAAAGCAATTGACTCCAAAACTGCTCTGATCATATTTTCTCGCCCCACTCCCCCAGTAATTCCTATAAAAGCACCACGAGCATCCATATCCCAGTGGGGTGCACCAAGACCACTTAAAGCAGGTACAAAATAAACACCATTAGTATCTTCCACTTGTAAGGCCAAATTTTCTATTTCTGCTATAGAGTCAATGAGTTTTATGCCATCGCGCAACCACTGAATACAAGCTCCAGCGGTAAACATTGCTCCTTCTAAAGCATAAGTTGCTTGGAGTTTCCCATTGACTTCCTGAGTCCAGCCTATAGTTGATAATAGTTGATTTTGAGATTTAGTGAGACTGTATCCAGCATTTGCGATTAAAAAGCTACCTGTACCATAGGTGCATTTTGACATTCCTGGTAAATTGCAACCATGAGCAAATAAAGCAGCTTGTTGGTCCCCTACAACTGCAGCGATAGGAATTGATGAACCTAATAAACCAGGTTCACTTTGGCCAAATATACTAAAACTAGGTTTAATTTCTGGCATCATTTCTCTAGGAATTTGAAACAGGTCTAATAATTCCTGGTCCCAATTTAGGGATTCGATATTCATTAACATTGTGCGACTGGCGTTACTGTGGTCAGTAGCATGAACTTTTCCACCAGTTAGTTTCCACAGAATCCAAGTATCAATAGTACCTGCTAAAACATTTTGGGAATCAAGATTCCCTTTTTCTTGCTTTGCCCAGTCTAGCAACCAGGATAGTTTAGTAGCTGAAAAGTAAGCATCTAAAAT